>SSGN01000026.1 GCA_008016945.1 Flavobacteriales bacterium | reverse complement strand
TGGCCCCAGTGGATGGTGTCCGGGTCGTGGCCGAAGTGGTCGTCAGCCAGTTGCCGCAGCCGGTCCAGCTTGATGTGGATGGCGGCGGCGCGGGCGAGATAGGCGTCGAGCGCGGTGGTCTGGGTGGTCATGGTGGGCTCCGGGTTGATTGATGACGCCACCATTCACGCGCTGAACGATCAAGAAGCCAAGCGAATGCGCTGTCTATAGTTGTGCCACATTGATATACTTTACGTATCTACTCCATTCGTAAGGTCAACGTCGATGAAGCGCTGCATCGTTGGCATCCGTCGCACCGACATGCCGGTAACTGCTGTCGGAAAGTACGTCCCGACCGTTTGGTTTCCGTCAATGGCGACTATGGCTGCGGTGCTATCGGAAGACAACAGGGCGATGTTGAGGTTGATCCATCAGCGCAAGCCAAAGTCATTGACGGAACTGGCTGAGCTTACTGGTCGCCAAGTGCCAAATTTGTCGCGCACGCTGAGGATGATGGAAGGCTACGGACTGGTATCGATAGAAAAAAACGCTCGCGAAACTCAACCTGTGGCGCTGGCAACAGAGTTCTTAGTTGTGCTGGATTCACCACAGGGAGATGAGGAATGAAATTCGAGGTCTACTGCGATGAGGCCAATCCGGATGTCTTGACATCCGCAAGTCCGCGTGCGCGATACCTCATGATCGGCAGCCTTTGGTTGCCGGTTGAACTGCGCGACGAAATCAAGTCCAAAGTCGGCGCTTTGCGCCAGCGACATCAGGCATGGGGCGAAATCAAGTGGAGCAAGGTTTCGCCGAATCGACGCGACTTTTATGTGGAGCTCATCGATTTGTTCGTCAGCTATGGCGATAACCTGCGATTTCGCTGCATCGCGGTGGATCGTACGCAGTTGAACCTTGCCCTACATGACAACGACGGCGAGCTTGGTTTCTATAAGTTTTATTACCAGTTGCTGCACCACTGGATTCTTGACTTTAACGAATACCGGATTTTTTGTGATGTCAAAAGCAACCGCGATCCCAAGCGCTTGCCTGTTTTGGGGCGGTGTCTCTCGAGGGCCAACCTGACATCGAGCATCGCCAGCACGCAGTCGTTGCCTTCACACGAGGTGGTATTGATCCAGTTGTGCGACCTGTTGTTGGGGGCTGCCAGCAGCCGAATCAATGACACGTTACGCGATGGCACTGCCAAGTCGGCCGTCGTTCAGCGCCTCGAAGTGGCACTGGGTAGAACGCTTGCCCCCACTCACAAGACGGAAGAGAAGTTCAACATCTTCAAAATCCGACTGCAGGGGGGATGGTGATGGCGTTGCCCTCACTGGTGAACTACGCCACCGTGGCTGAATACCGCTCGCATTACGAACGGGTTTACTGTCGCGGCAATATCCAGACCTTTGACGGTATACGTGTGTTCTTTGGTACCAATCAGTTTGGGCACATGTTCTACGAGAGTACCGCACGCGATGGACGCAAGGATGCTTTTTCGTCTGTAAGGGCGCAGCGTATCGACTGGATCAAATCAACGCTTGAGCACCCGAATGCTGACTTGTTCGCAGGTTGGGACAAGGCTTCGCGCGGGTACGACTCCACTCGACGCGTGGCTGTCGTCTACGAGGACTTCGTGGTGGTCGTGGCTATGGGGCTGAAGCTCGATGGCTCGCTGAAGGCGAACTTCGTGACCTGCTACCAAGCGGACAACAGCATCAGCAAGATCAGGACTTCGCCAGTCTGGTCGCGAGTGGACTGCGTCCGTCAACTCGGAGGAGTGCCATGAAAGCGCCCCAGAAAAAACAAAGGCCGCTGATTCGCTACGCGGGTTCAGCGGCCGAAACCTCGATAGGTTCAAAGCCGATAGGCAGTGAACTCAACCCGCGATTCTACTCTAGGAGCAGGTCTTGTCAAGACTGACTGACATCGGTCTTGCGCCTGCCATGGCAATCCCACAATGAACCTCGAAGAACTCCTCAGCACCCTCGAATCGCCCATCGTCATCCGCCCCACGCGCCGGATGACCCAGGGCGAGCTTGAAAGCTACCTTGACAAGGCCGCCGACATCCTGCGCGGCAATGCTGACCACTCAGAATTTCGCGGCTACGTGTTCGCGCTGCTCTTCTACAAGCGCATCAGCGACTGTTTCGATGAGGAAGTCCGCACCCAGGTCGCAACCCTGACCAAGGCTGGCGTACCGCATGATCAGGCGCTGTTGTTGGCGCGAGACCCACAAAATCACCACTTCATCGTGCCCGAGGCGGCCACCTGGGCTACCGTCGCTCGCACAGCCAAGGCCCATCTCGGTCAGGCGCTGAACGACGCCATGCTCGCCATCGAGCGGGCCAACGCCCACCGCCAGAACAATTTCGACGGCATCCTTACCGGCAAGATCGATTTCAACAAGCAAGACGAGCTGCCGCGCGACAAGCTGGTCAACCTGATCAACCACTTCGGCAGTCAGACCTTTGACCGCGCGCACGTCTCTGACGACCTGTTCGGCAACGCCTACGAATACCTGATCCGCAACTTCGCCAGCAAGGCTGGCAAGTCCAGCGGAGAGTTCTACACCCCAGCAGAGGTTGGCTTTCTGATGGCCGAGGTGCTGCAGCCCAAGGCTGGCATGTCCATTTGCGACTGGGCCAGCGGTTCGGGCGGCCTGTTGCTGCAGTGCATCCGCTACGTCAAAAAGCATGGCGGTGACGTGCGCCAGTTGCAGTTGCACGGTCA
Organism: Flavobacteriales bacterium; assembly: GCA_008016945.1. Next base: position 5,063 of record SSGN01000026.1, on the reverse strand, counting down.
GGAATCCAACGTTGCCACGTACAACATCTCCCGCATCAACATGATCCTGCATGGCATCCCGGTTTGGGAGCACAAGCAGGGCGACAGCCTGCGCGACCCGCGCCACGTCACGACTGACAACCGTCTCAAGCAGTTCGACCGCATCATCATGAACCCGCCCTTCTCGCTGGAGGATTGGGGTTACGACACCGTGGTGGCGGGCGACAAGTTCGGCCGACTGTCCCACGGCATGCCGCCCGCCAGCAATGGCGACTGGGCCTGGATGCAGCAGATCGTCAAATCCCTCAAAGATGCCGATCCAGACGCTGGCACAGGCGGCCAGGGCATGGTGGTGATGTCCCAGGGCGTGTTGTTTCGTGGCCAGCCTGAACAAACCGAAGAAGAAGATGGTCAGAACCAGAAGGCGGACGCCGAGTACGTGATCCGCCGCAGCTTCATCGAGGCCGACTTGATCGAGGCCATCGTCGTGTTGCCGGGCAAGCTGTTCTATGGCAACAACGTGCCCGGCTGTCTGGTGCTGCTCAACAAGGCCAAGCCCGCAGATCGCCAGAACAAGATCCTGATGATCTGGGCCTCGCGCCATTTCCAGAAGGGCAACCCGCAGAACCTGCTGCGTCCCTCGGACCTGATGCGCATCCTGGTGCCATGGCGTGCCTTCGGTGACTTGGCCACGGCCCAGCGACTGGTGCCGGAGCACGAAGCACAGCTGATCCGCGAAGTCGAGGAGCAGCGTGATGCTCGTCTGGCCGACATCGAGGACGCCTACGGCCCGGTGCTGGAACCGCTGCCACGACTGCAGGCCGAGTTGGCCACGCTGGAGGCATTGGATCTGAAGCAGCAAGCCGTGAAAGATGCCATCACGCCCGAGCATCCCTATTTCCATCCCCTCGCGCCCCTACTGGCAGAAGTCGACCGCATCGAAAGCGAGATTGCCGCTGCTGGGCGAGGTGAGAAGGCAGCGCTGAAAACCCAGCTGATCACCCCAAAGGCGAAATTCGATGTCGCCCGCAAGAAGCTGATCGACGCCATCAAAGCCCGCCACAAACAGGTGGTCCGAGCGGTCAAAGATTTGGGAAAGCTGCAGGAAGAGCGCGATGCCCGCGAGCAGGAGGTCAAGCTGGCCGCCGAACGCGAGATCGCGCACCTGCGGGAGGCATCCGCCGACCTGCTGCGCATTTGCAGCAGCGAAGACGAAGCACGGCGATATTTCACACTGGTCGGGCAGGAAGAGATTGCTGAGAACGAGTTCAACCTGAACCTGCCGCGTTACGTCGATACCTTTGAGCCTGAAAAGGTACTGCTGCTCAACGATGCTGCGGCTCAATTGAAGTCGGCGACGGAGGCTTCCGATGCTGCCCAAACCGCACTCAAGACGCTCCTGGCGCGCATCGGTGGGGCGGCCTGATGCTGACACACCGCTTCCGCACCATCTTGGGCGACATCCCGGCGGATTGGGATGCCAAGCCACTGCGCAGCCTGATATCTGAGCACTTCGCTGGCGACTGGGGTGACGACGAAGGCGAACAAGCTGTTGCCGTGATGCGCTCAACCAACTTCACCAACGACGGCCAACTCGATTTCAGTGACGTGGCTACCCGCTATTTCCCGAAGGATAAGGCGGAGCAGTTCGGACTCCGTCAGGGGGACTTACTGGTCGAGCGCTCAGGTGGTGGACCGGAGCAGCCCGTTGGTCGCATTGGTTTCATCGAACGAGACATGCCAGGATCGACCGTCTCGAACTTTGTCCAAGTTCTGCGGCCTGATTCGCAGAAGGTGGATGCCAGTTTCCTGGGCTGGGCGCTGTTTGAATTGCAACGCACTGGCGTCGTGGAGCGCGTGCAGCAGCAGTCCACGCAGATGCGCAATCTCAATTGGCGTGACTATCAGCGTTTGATGTTGCCTTGGCCCGAGCTCGATGAGCAGCGCCGCATTGCCGCAGCCCTCAAGCTGGCCGACGATGCCATTCAGAAGACGCGGACGGAGTTAGATGCTGCACGTGACCTCAAACTATCACTGGAAGCTGGGCTGCTGACGGGCAGGATTGATCCGCAGGAACGGCCAAAGGCGCAGACGAAAGCCGGTGACTTGCCCCAAGGTTGGTCGGTTTCACCGCTCAAAAATCTCGCAGAAATCGGCTCTGGCATCACCCTGAACCAAGACCGCGCAGCGAAAGAAAACGCCTGTCGTTATCTGACGGTGGCACACGTTCAGCGCGGGGCCATTTCCAACGAGGATCCGCGATACCTTGAGTTGTCCGATCAGGAACGGAAGCACCGACTGCTAGAGACAGGAGATGTCTTGGTAGTCGAGGGGCATGCAAGCTCGATGGAGATCGGTCGAGCTGCGCTGTTCGAGGATCAAGGACAACCAACCACTTTCCAGAACCACCTATTCCGTGTTCGAGCCGACAGAGACCAAGTTCTGCCGAAGTTCTTGTTGCACGTTCTCAATTCGGAGCGAGTCCAGCGGCATTGGAATGCGGTATGCAATACCAGCAGCGGCCTGAATACCATCAATCGCCGCAACCTCAGGAACGTACTGATTCAGTACCCTGATACGACGGAACAGCAGTCCATCATTGACGCGTTGAATGCAGCGGAGAGGAACGTTACGCAAATTTTGGCAAAGGGGAAAGCACTTGAAGAGGTGAAGCGCTCCCTGCTGCAAAACCTGCTCACCGGCAAGATCAGAATCCCAGAGGGAGCCATTCATGCCTGAGGCAATGGAGGGGCCGGTCCCCTACACGGTACGCACCTTGTTCAACGAGGAAACCACCGTTGAGCGGGAAATCATCGAGCATCTGAAAGCGGCCAAGCTAGGTTGGACCTGGCGCTCACGCGATTACCTGAAACCCTACCGGCCCGACGAGCGTGAGGTGCTGCTACTGCCGCTGTTGCGCGAAAAGCTCAAGTCCCTGAACCCTGCCGTGCTGACCAGTGACGCGCGGGTCGATGCCATCATCACCAAGCTGCGCGGCTGCCGCGATAACCAGCAATGGCTGGCGTGGCTGAAGGATGGCGTCAATTACAAATTCGACGCGGCTGAGAACGCACAGGACGTGCGTCTGATCGACTATGAGGACATCGACGCCAATGACTGGTGGGTGACCAATCAGTTCTCGATTGATGGTAAATCGACACGTCGGCCCGACATCGTGCTGCTCATCAACGGCATCCCCATCGTCGTGATCGAGGCCAAGACCGCCAGCCGCAGCAAGCCCGACTGGCGCGAGGGTGCCAAGCAACTGGGCATGTACGCCGAAGAAATCGACCAGCTTTTCTACACCAACGCCTATGGCGTGGGCGTGAACGAGACGCGGATGATGTACGGCGTACCCGGCCGGCGCCTGCAATTCTGGCTGCAATGGCGCGACCCGTGGCCGCACGAAATCGATGAATTTGACGAGATGAAGGTGTCGCTCTACGGTCTGTTCGACCGGGGCAACCTGCTTGACTTCATCCGGCATTTCATTGTTTTCGTGACCAAAGATGGCAAGACCGAAAAGGTGGTGGTGCGCTACCAGCAGTACCTGGCGGTCAAGGACATTCTGAACCGAGCCACCGATCTGACCCTCCCCGCAGAAAAGCGGCGCGGCCTGATCTGGCACACCCAGGGGTCGGGCAAAACGCTGACGATGATCTACGCCGCCCGCAGCCTGTGGGAAGACCCGAAGCTGCAGCAACCCACCGTCATTCTGTTGGTGGACCGCGAGCAACTGGGCGACCAGATGGATCGCGAGCTCAACTCCACCGGCACGGATAACGTCCACGTGGCAGCCAGCAAACGCGACCTGGAAGAAAAGCTCAGCGGCGACTACAGGGGCGTGATTCTGACCACGGTGCACCTGTTCGAAGGCATGCCCAAGCACGTCACCAAGCAGCGGCCCAACGTGATCGTGATGGCCGACGAGGCGCACCGCTCGCAGGAGCGCGAGCTGGGCACCTACATGCGCTCGGCGCTGGAAGGCGCGTCGATGTTCGGCTTCACGGGCACGCCGATCGAGAACGACGACCACAACACGCCCAAGGCCTGGGGCTACGTCAAGGAAGACGGCAAGATCGAGCGCTACATGGGCAGGCCCTACACGGTGACCGATGCCCTGCGCGACGGTGTCGTCAAGCCCATCCACTGGCAGCCCCGGGTGACCGATTGGCAACTGCACGGCACCAAGCTCGACGTTGCCTTCCAGCGCGAGTTCGGCCACCTGCCCGAGGAGGAGCGCAACAAGCTGGTCAATGAAGGCGCGCAACTCAACGCGCTGCTCTACCACGACAAGCGCATCGCGCAGATTGCCGATGACGTGGCCCAGCACTTCACCGAACACGTGCAGCCCAACGGCTTCAAGGCCATGTTCGTGTGCCGGGAGAAGAAGGCCGTCAAGCTCTACACCGATGCCCTTCGCGCGCGACTGGGCGATGAGCTGGTGGAGGCGGTGATCTCCGAGGCGCCGCAGATCGACCCCGAAGACATCAAGGCGCTGTACCTGGGCGACGCCAAGCGCAAGGCGCTGCTCAACCAGTTTCTGATCCCGGCCGCATCAGAGGCCGACGAGCACCGCGACAAACCGCTGCGCAAGGTGCAGATCCTGGTGGTGTGCGACATGCTCACCACCGGTTTCGACGCGCCCATCCTGCAGGCCCTGTACCTGGACCGCAAGATGGAGAACCACGGGCTGCTGCAGACCATCGCACGGGTGAACAGGCCGTACAGCGAGCTGAAGGGCCACGGCCTGATCCTCGACTACTACGGAATCTTCGACCACCTGAACGAGGCCCTGAACTACAAGCCCGACGAGCTGGGTGACGTGGCCTTCCCTTTCGAAGCCATCCGCGACCGGTTCCGCCAGACCTTCCGCGAGGTGTGGGACATCTTCCCCGAAGCCACCGTGCCGCGCGATGGCTCGCACGATGCCTTCATCACCGCGATGACCATCCTGCGAGACGAGGACGGCGCTGAGAAGCGGTTCGACGTGGGCTATCGCAATCTGCGGGTGATGTACGAGGCGCTGCAGCCCGACGAACAACTGCGGGACTTCATCCGCCCGTACGCGTGGCTGACCAAGC
>SSGN01000043.1 GCA_008016945.1 Flavobacteriales bacterium | reverse complement strand
GCAATGAAGGTCGGTGCGCCGGCCATCCTCGAGGTCGACACCGGCGGCAACATGGCAGCACCCTTGCTGGCGCAGGCATTGGGCGGTGGTGCAGACAGCATGCTGGGCAATTTCATGCTCGCCTTCGTCGCGGCCGTCGCCTTCGCCACCATCGTCGCCGTCGTTGCCGGCCTGCTGCTCGCGGCGACTTCGGCCATTGCCCACGATCTCTACATCGGCGTCATCCGCAACGGGCAGGCCGGGCTCGACCTTCAGGTGCGCGCCGGCCGGCTGGCGGCGATCGGCTTCGGCATTGTCGCGATCGTGCTCGGCATCGTTGCCAAGGGGCAGAACGTCGCGCACATGGTGGCCCTCGCCTTTGCGGTGGCCGCCTCGGCGAACTTCCCGTGCATCCTGCTGACGCTGTTCTGGCGGCGCTGCAATACCGGCGGCATCGTCGCCGGCATGATCGTCGGCTCGCTGGCCGCCATCGGACTCGTTCTCGTCTCTCCGAACATGACGTACCCGCTCGAAGTGAAGGCGGCAGCGCAGCGCCTGCTCGACGATGCCCCGCGCCAGCTGGCCTGGATCGAGGCGGAGCTTTCCTCCGGCGACCTGCCGCGCATCGAGCTGGCGAAGAAGGCGCGCACCGCCCTCGGGCGCAAGGTCGTTCAGGCCAGGAGCGAGCTTGAACGCTATCGCAACGACGATACCTCGCTGGTCGGCCTGCGCGCCCCGCTTTTCGAACTGCGCAATCCGGGGCTGATTTCCGTGCCGCTCGGTTTTCTGGCCGTCCTCCTTGGCTCGCTCTTCTACCGCGACCCGCGCGCACTCGCCGTCTGGGACGAGTTCTATGTGCGCCAGAATATCGGGGCCGTGCCTGGCGAGGGGACGGACAGGCGATGAGCGGCCAAACAGGTTTTGACGCCCACGACTTCGGCCGCTATAATGCGCCCCTCTTGGCCAGTTAGCTCAGTTGGTAGAGCAGCGGATTGAAAATCCGCGTGTCCGTGGTTCGATTCCGCGACTGGCCACCAGTATTCAAGCGGCCTCCAGAGATGGAGGCCGTTTTCATTTCAGCAGTCCGGCCGCTCATGTAACCACCTTGTAACCAGATTTCGCAAGGCGGCTAGGCAAGTCAGCAGCGGTTTTCTCTGCCGCAAAGGCGATTTCGAGCCAATATTTTCGGCCAGTCGCGTACCAATCAGCTATTTCTCCCGCCGGCATTGGATGGTGGGCTACTGCATCGTCAGCTACGATGTGGCCATGTGCGCTCACTTCGACCCGGCAATCGACCCCATGCGGCTCGGTGGTAACTTTGGCGTCTATCCGGTGCCATTGGGGATGCGCTCGACCCTTTGGCCTGGCTACCACGGCCCATTCGTCCGGAAACACGAATTTGCCTATGTCGGCGACGAGGCGGTACCGGAGCGCGAACTGTTGGTAGGGTCGTTCGGCCTGATTCCACATTGGGCAAAAGACGCGACCTTTGCCAAGCGAACCTACAACGCCCGGTCGGAAACGGCCCACGAAAAGCCAAGCTACCGCGATGCTTGGAAGCAAGCGAGGCACTGCATCATCCCCGCCGACGCAATCTACGAACCCGACTGGTGCAGTGGCAAATCCGTTCCTGCGCGAATTTCCCGAGCGGATGGCCTGCCGATGGGCATAGCCGGCCTGTGGAGCGCCTGGAACGCACCGACAGGCGAAACCGTCCATAGCTTCACGATGCTAACGATTAACGCCGACAACCATCCTCTGATGCGGAGCTATCACAAGCCAGAAGATGAGAAGCGAATGGTCGTCATCCTGCATGAGCAGGACTACGGCGACTGGCTTGACGCCAACGCGGCAGAGAGCCGTGAGTTCCTTCGCCAGTACCCTGCAGAGCGACTCCACGCGGAGTCACCGAGAGGGCAAGGGCTGTTTTCCTAGCCATCTGGCGGCTGAGTAATTCACTGACTCAATTGACGGGGCTGACCAAGCCCTCGCGTACCTTCTTCAACGAAATAGAGGAGGCCGTACGACTCTCTCGCTAACACTGCGCAAGAACTGTCGCATGCTCTCCCCTGAACTTGCTTCCACCCATGTTTTATAGGCCGTGTACTCGTTTGCTTGATGGGCCAAGATGGCCTCAAAGCACTTGATGGCATCCGGGAATTTTTCCTCAACGCACCTGCAAACACGTTCGGCGTAGTACTGGGCAATCCCCTCGATCAACTCGATATCGCGGGAGGCGAAATGATCGGTTTCCCAACTACTGCCATCAATGTCTTTCCCAACGTGGGAGTAAGCATGCGCCAGTTCGTGAGCGAGCGTGACGAACGTAATTGCCTCAATGCTCAATTTGGTCGTCAAAGACAGGAGCGTTATCGGCATCCAATAGATGCGAATCGCCCCAAACTTGAAATAGTAGGCGCCGAGAACATCCCGGTTAATCCCGACAAGCCTTCGGGGAAGGTCAATTTTCTCTTCAAGTACGGCAAGCACCTTGGCGATCAAATCCCGGTCATCATTCAATGACTCTCGAATTTGAGGTATTGGATGCTTCAATGGAACATGCGCTGATATACCTTGCAGATGCGTGCCTATCAGAGACAAGCCGCGAACACTTCGCTCAAGAGTTGTCTTTTCGAGGAGCAGTGGCAGGAGCAGAAAAGTCTCGTCCAGAATTGATTCGACCGGTGTTGGAAATCCATCGCCAACGCTGACTGAAATCTGGGTGACCTTTCGGGTGGTGTCATCCTCGTACGACAGCTTGAAGGCCATTTCGTCGCGAAGATGGCGCCGAATCGGCGCATTCCAATTGCTGACTACGCGCCTAACTGTATCGACCGCATCCGGACACAGCTGATCAAGCAGGTCGCTTAGTTCTCCATACCTTGGGTGCCGGTTCTCTGGCGGAAATCCAGGTTCGGAATGAAAGCCGTTGCCCCACGCGTCAGTCACAAGCGCCTCCTTGCTGATTACCTCCGAGCGTCAGACATCCATCCTGCCTACGCCCAAGCCTCTCCCAACGCCTCCGCCTGCTGCAGCACCAACTGGATGGCCTCTTCCTGCTGATCGGGCGGGTACTTGTACTTGCGCAGGATGCGCCGAACCATAATGCGCAGCTTGGCCCGCACGCTCTCTTTTACCGACCAATCCACGGTCAGGTTCTGGCGCAGGTTCTCGGTCAGTTCGTGGGCAATCTTCTTTAGCGTCTCGTCGTTCAGTTCCCGCACGGCAGATTCGTTGTTGGCCAGGGCGTCGTAGAAGCGAATTTCATCCTCGTTCAGCCCAAGCTCGTCGCCCCGGTTTGCGGCCGCATGGAACTTCTTGGCCATGTCGATCAGTTCTTCGATCACCTGGGCGGTTTCAATGGCGCGGTTCTGGTAGCGCTTTACGACATTGCTCAACATCTCGGAGAATTTCTTCACCTGCACAAGGTTGCCGGCGAAGCGCGTCTTGATTTCGCCTTCCAGTAACCGTTCAAGCAGTTCGACGGCGAGGTTCTTCTCCGGCAGGTTGCGCACCTCGGCAAGGAAGTCATCATCGAGGATGCCAATGTTCGGCTTATCGAGGCCGACCGCCTCGAACACATCCACCACATCCTCCGATACTACGGCTGAACCGATAATCTGCCGGATGGCCAGTTCGCGCTCTTCGTCCGTGCGCTTCTTCTGGCTGATGTCGCGCTTCGTGAGGATGACCTTTACCGCCTGCATGAAAGCCACTTCCTCGCGCACCGCCTTGGCCTCGTCGAGGGTGCAGCAAAGCGTGAAGGCCTTGCTCATGGCGAGTGCCGTGTCGGCAAAGCGCTGCTTGCCATCCTTCTGGCCAAGTACATGGTTCGCAGCCCCGGCCAGGCGCTTGTGGCCGGCGGTCAGGAAATCGCTGTAGTCGAAGCCGTGCAGCATGCCGCGCAGAATGTCGAGCTTCTCGGCGAGGATCGAATATGCCTCGGCAGCATCTACGGTCGGCCGGCCGCGCCCTTGGCTCGCCGTGTATTCCTTGAGGGCGCTCTTCAGCTCGTTGGCAATCCCGATGTAATCGACGACCAGACCGCCCTGCTTGTCCTTGAACACCCGATTCACGCGGGCGATGGCCTGCATCAGGTTGTGGCCCTTCATCGGCTTGTCGACGTACAGCGTATGCACACAGGGCGCGTCGAAGCCGGTCAGCCACATGTCACGCACGATGACGATGCGCAGGTCGTCCTGCGGGTCTTTGAAGCGCTTTTCGAGGCGCTTCTTCACCTGGCTGCTGTAGATGTGCGGGCGGAGCAGCGCCTTGTCGCTCGCTGAACCCGTCATCACAATCTTGATTGCCCCCTTCTCCGGGTCGGCATCGTGCCAATCGGGGCGCAGCTTCACGATTTCGTTGTAGAGATGAACGCAGATGTCGCGACTCATCGCCACCACCATCGCCTTGCCGGTCTGCGCCTTGTTGCGTTCCTCGAAGTGCGCCACCAGATCCGCAGCGACGGCGGCGATGCGCGGCTCGGCGCCCACCACCTTCTCCAGGGCGGCCCAACGGCTCTTCAGCTTGGCCTGTTGGCTTTCTTCCTCGTCCTCAGCCAGTTCATCCACTTCCTCGTCGAGGTGCGGCAGTTCCTCTTCCTTCAGCGACAGCTTGGCGAGGCGCGACTCAAAATAGATGGCCACGGTGGCGCCATCCTCCTTGGCCTGCTGCATGTCGTAGACGTGGATGTAGTCGCCGAACACGGCGCGGGTATCGCGGTCTTCGCTCGATACCGGCGTGCCGGTAAAGGCCACGAAGGTCGCATTGGGCAGCGCATCGCGCAGATGCTGCGCGTAGCCCACCTGATACCGGGCCTCGTATTCCACCCCTGGCTCGGCCGCCTGCAATGCCCGTGCATCGTTGGCGGCAGCGCCGGCCTTGGTCACGCGAACATTCTTTAGCTTGGCCTCGAAGCCATACTGCGTCCGGTGCGCCTCATCGGCGATGACGACAATGTTGTGCCGGTCGGAAAGCACCGGGAAGGTGTCTTCGTCCTCGCCGGGCATGAACTTCTGGATCGTCGCGAACACGATGCCGCCAGAAGGTCGATTTCCGAGCTTGGCCCGCAAGTCCT
>SSGN01000227.1 GCA_008016945.1 Flavobacteriales bacterium | reverse complement strand
GTGGACCAGGTGGGTGCATGGTACGAGGCCGCGACCGTCCCAGCCTTCGACTGCCCGAAGGCGATGATCCGCAGGAACAAGAACGCCCCGCATAAGAGGTGTTTCATCGGTATCGCGCGAAATGGAAAGCCACAAGAGGTGTACCTCACGTTGGTCGAAGAAGAAGGTTCATGTGCAGCGACCCATGGCCGCGAGGAAAGGACAGGAACGCTCATCCGATATGGAACTGATGTCGAGGTTGATGGTCCGTACATACCGATCGCGACGAGGTCTGGGTGCAACGACGCGATCGGGTCATGCCGAGGCCATGGAGAAATGTTGGTGAACGCGTCGGAACAGCACGGCGAATATCGCGCCGATGCCCGCCCCGTACAATGCACCGACGAGCACATCACCGGGATAGTGAACACCCAGGTAAACGCGGCTGTAGGCCACGAGGGATGCCCACGCCAGTAAGGCCGGGAGGGCCCAACGCGGTCTGCCACCGAGCACCCCGATCATGAACAAGGCAATGGCGAAGTGGTTGCTGGCGTGGGAAGAGACGAAGCCGAAACGGCCGCCGCAGCCTTCCTTCACCAGATGGACCATGCCTTGCAACGTGGGCTCGTGGCACGGGCGAAGCCGTTGTACGGTCTCCTTGAACAGGATCACGGAACCCTTGTCGCTGCACAGGATCATAAGGCCCAGCACCGGAATGGCCCACCAGAGGCCACGCCGATCGAAGCGGCGTTGAATGAGGAAGAGGAAGACGAGGTAGAGCGGGAACCAGGTGAGCATCTCGCTCACCAACAGCATCGGCCCATCGGCCCATGGTGCATGCCATCCGTTGATCGCCAGGAAGGCCGCACGGTCCAGGGCTTCGAGGGTCTCCATCGCCGATCAATCCACACGGTCGGCGGGGAAGCTGCCGTGGAGTTTCTTCCAGAGCTTGTCCTTCAGCATGTCCAAGCCGATGTTCGCCACGCTGCTGATGAACACATGGTCCACCCCGCGCGGCAGTTCCTTCTCCAGCTGCCGCATCATCTCCGTATCCAGCATGTCGCACTTGGTGATGGCCAGCAGCCGGTCCTTGTCCAACAGGTCGGGAGAATACTGGTCCAACTCGTTCAGGAGGATCCTGTAGTCCTTGGCCACATCGGTGCTATCGGCGGGGATCATGAAGAGAAGCACGCTGTTGCGTTCGATATGGCGCAGGAAACGCAGCCCCAATCCCTTGCCTTCGGAGGCCCCCTCGATGATCCCGGGGATGTCGGCCATCACGAAGCTCTTGTGATCGCGATAAGGCACGATGCCCAGGTTGGGGGTGAGCGTGGTGAAAGCGTAATCGGCGATCTTGGGTTTGGCGGCGGTGATCACGCTGAGCAGGGTGCTCTTACCGGCATTGGGGAAGCCCACCAGGCCCACATCGGCCAACACCTTCAACTCCATCACCACCCACTTCTCGATACCGGGTTCGCCCGGCTGGGCATACCGCGGGGTCTGATTGGTGCTGGACTTGAAGTGCTGGTTCCCCAAGCCACCACGTCCGCCGCTGAAAAGCACCTTCTCCTCGCCATCGTTGATCACCTCACAGAGCACTTCGCCGGTCTCATCGTCCTTCACCACGGTACCCAACGGCACCTCGATCACCTGGTCCTTGCCACTGCGGCCGCTGCTCTGGTTGCTGCCGCCCACCTCGCCGTCCTCGGCGATCACGTGTTTGGTATAGCGCAGGTGCAGCAGGGTCCAAAGCTGGGCGTTGCCCCGTAGGATGATGTGTCCGCCACGCCCGCCGTCGCCCCCATCGGGTCCGCCCTTGGGCATGTACTTCTCACGCCGCAGGTGGCTGCTTCCCTTGCCTCCCTTCCCGGAACGGCATTCGATACGGATGTGGTCGATGAAATTCATACCGGTGGCAAAGGTGGTGAATGGCGGGCGGATGGGCAGTTCCGGATCGGTGGGAGCGTCAGTGCATCCCCGCGGGCACGGCGCAAACAGCCGCACCTTATACCAATTCGCACTAAGGAGTAGGCCGATCTACTCGGTCTTTTTCCGCATGACTTCTCCGTCGTGATCGTTCCGTAGCCCATGCTACGCAACGACCCCGCCGTATCGTCCTGCGAAAAGAGCCCTTCGCATCTTTAGCCTACGCCTTAATGCGAAATGGTATTATACCATTTGGACATTCAATAGCGGCCGAAGATGTGCGGCATTTCGTCGCAGGTCGATACGAAGGACCTGTTGCAAGGCCGAAGGCGTGGACCGCAGGGATCGCAGCTACCGAGGGCCGGGCCTACGGAATAAGTCGCTCGGAGAAGACATGGGGGAAAAAGAGCAAGCGGGTCGGCTGGTCTTGGATGCCCAAATGGTATTGGAGCCTGTTGGGGATCTCCTGAACGAAGGAACCCGAGGCTATTCTTTCGGTCAGGCATAGCCTCAAGATCAACGCGTAGCGGTGTCCACAGGATCGATATCAGGCGAAGCATGGACGGAAAACAGACCGGGGGGGCGCGTTTGAGGAGGCCCCGAACATCTTCGCCGACCCCGGCACGTACCGACCGGTGTTAGCCGATCGCCTTCACCAACCGCTCGGTGATCGCCTCCAGCGAGCCCACCCCGTCGATGCCTTTGAACTTGCCTTGCGCGCTGTAATACGCCTTGAGCGGTGCGGTCTTGTTCTCGTACTCGCGGATGCGGTTGCGGATGATGGCCTCATCCTGGTCATCGGGCCTGCCACTGGTGGTACCCCGGCCGAGCAGGCGCTTCACCAGTTCCTGTTCGGGCACTTCCAGGGCGAGCATGGCCACGATGGGTTCGCTCTTCGCGCCCAGCATGTCATCCAGCGCTTCGGCTTGGGCCTGGGTGCGCGGGAAGCCATCGAAGATGAAGCCTTTCGCTTCATGATGCGCTTCGATCTTGTTGCGGATCATGCCCACCACGATGTGGTCGGGCACCAGTTCGCCCCGATCCATCAGTTCCTTGGCGGCGGTACCCAGTTCGGTCTCGGCTTTGATCTCGGCGCGCAGTAGGTCGCCGGTGCTGAGGTGGATCAGTCCGAAACGTTGGATCAGGAAAGCGCTTTGTGTGCCTTTACCGGCCCCCGGAGGGCCAAAAAGGACGAGGTTGAGCTTGCTCATGATGATCTATTGAAGAATGCGGTAGATCCCGGGCAGATTGCGGCCGAGGCCGTCGTGGTCCAGGCCGGAGCCCACCACGAACGCATTGGGGATACTGACCGCCACATGTTCGATGGGGATCTCCTGCTCGTAAGCCTCCGGCTTGAAGAGCAAAGTGGCGATGCTCACGCTGGCCGGATGATGGTCCTTCAACGCCTCGAGGATGTGTTTCACGGTGTTGCCGGTGTCGACGATATCCTCCACCACCACCACGTGGCGCCCTTCGAGCCGTTCGTTCAGGCCGATCAGGTCGGTGACCCGGCCGGTGGTGCTGGTCCCGAGGTAGCTGGCCACCTTCACGAAGGTGATCTCGCACTCGATATCGAGCCGCTTCATGAGCTCGGCAGCGAAGAAGAAGGCGCCATTGAGCACACCCACGAACAGCGGACGCTTATCCGCATACTTGGCCTTCAGATCAGCCGCCAGGCGGTCCATCGCTGCGCCCACCTCCGCTTCGGAGAGGAAGGGTTCGAACTCAAGATCGTGCAGCTTCACGCGGCTCATGGATGTCGGGGGGATGTGAACGGCAATAGCGAAGGGGCGAAGGTAATGAACGCTTCATGCGAGCAAGAAACCACAGCGACGTCCATGGGATCATCGAACCTGTTACATTCGGTGCGATGCGTCACCTACTTTTCGCACTTGGTGCCACCCTTGCCACGAGCTGCCTTGCGGGGGGCGAGTTCCTTCCATCCGGGGCGCGTTTCGCAGGCATGGGCTATACCGGCCTCACCGCGGCCGATCCGTGGAGCATTCGACTGAACCCGGCCGGGCTGGCGGGACTGAACAAGCCGGTGATCGGGGTGTTCCACCAGAGCCATTGGCTCTCGAAGGAGCTGGCCCAGCAAGGGTTGGTGGCCGCTGTACCGTTGGGTAAAGGCACCATCGCCCTTTCGGGCGACCGCTTCGGCTACGCGCTCTACAACGAAACGAAGGTGGGCGCCGCGTACGCCATGCGCTTCGGCGATGGCTTGCGGGCCGCAGTACAAATGGACTACCTGGGGGTTCGGCTGGGCGAGAACTACGGCAGCGCCAGTGCCTTGGCGGTATCGCTGGGTATGCAAGCGAGGCTCACCGAGGCATTGTGGATCGGGGCGCACGTGTACAACCCCAACCGGGTAAGGATCGGTGGCCCGTATGACGACCGCATCCCCACCTTGCTGCGCGCCGGGTTCGGCTACACCTTCAGCACCAAGCTGCTCATGACGCTCGAGGCGGAGAAGGACATCGATCGCCAGGAGCGCATCCGCATGGGGGTCGAGTACCACCCGAACGATGTTCTGTACCTACGCACGGGCATCAGCACGGGTCCGGTGCAGGGGCACTTCGGGGCCGGGTTCCGGCTGAAACGGATCGACATCGACCTGGCCGTGGCGGTACGGTCGCAACTCGGCACCACCCCCATCATCGGCTTGAACTACCGCTTCGAATGAGGGCGATCATCCTTGCTGTCGCGACAGCCTGCCTTGCCGCTGCCAGCCAGGCGCAGGTGGACGGGGTGCCACGCGACGTGATCGAACAGCGCATCGAAGCGGCGGCGGAACAGCTCGGCGGCGAAGCGGACCTGAGCAACCTCTTCGAGATCCTCACCGACCGCTACCTCGACCCCATCGACCTGAACCGCACCAATGCGCAGGAGCTGAGCACCATCCTCCTGCTCTCCGACGTGCAGATCAGCGACATCCTCCAGCACACCCAGCGGCACGGGCGCTTCCTCAACCTGTACGAGCTGCAGACGCTCAACAGCATGGACACCCGCACCATCCGCATGATCACCCCCTTCGTGATGGTGCGCGAGAACCCGCTGGGGAGCACGGCCTCGTTGCGCGAGATCCTCAAGAACGGTACGCACGAGGTCACCGTTCGGAGCACGATGACCATCGAATCGCGGCGCGGCTTCATGGATCGGCACAACCCGTTCGGGAAGGACTATGCCTCTCCCACGGGCGCCACCTTGCCCGACTTCGACGACCCTGCGGTGCTCGATTCGTTGCGTCGGAACAACAAGGTGTACCTGGGCAGTCCGTACCGGGTGTACACCCGATACCGGTTCCGTTACCGGCAGAACATCAGTTTCGGATTCACGGCGGAGAAGGACGAGGGGGAGGAATTCTTCAAGGGCACGCAACCCAATGGATTCGACTTCTACAGCGCGCACGTCTTCCTGCGCAACATCGGACGGTTGAAGGCCCTCGCCATCGGCGATCACCAGGCACAGTTCGGCCAGGGCCTCACCTTCTGGAACGGACTGGGCTTCGCCGCGAAGAGCAGCTTCACCATGAACGTGAAACGCAATGCCCAAGGCCTGGCGCCGTACACCAGCGTGAACGAGAACCTGTTCATGCGCGGCCTGGCGGCCACCTTCGCGGCGAGCAAGCATCTCGAGGTCACCGTCTTCGGCTCGCGGAAGAACATCGATGCCAACATCCAATCGGCGGCGGATGCAGCGGCGGACAGCCTTGGTGTGATCCAGGATGCCGAGGTCATCTTCAGCAGCTTCCAGGAAGATGGCTTCCACCGCACCCACACCGAGGTGGCGAAGAAGGATGGCCTGGGCGAAACGATCATCGGAGGACACGCGACCGGCACATGGCGGAACGTGAGCATCGGTGCCACCGCCGCACACGTGAGCTACACAGGCAACCTGAGCCGTAACGCACAGCCGTACAACCAATTCGATTTCCAGGGCGCACAGAACACCACCGCGGGCGTCGACTGGAACGTGCTGTACCGCAACCTCACCTGGTTCGGCGAGGCGGCCACCAGCGCCAACGGGGGCATGGCCATGAACACGGGCATGCTCCTCTCCCTGGACAAACGGGTGAGCCTGAGCATGCTGTACCGCAACTACGGTCGCGACTTCCACGGGCTGTACAGCACCGCCTTCGCCGAAGGCACCAACCCATGGAACGAGCGTGGCCTGTTCACCGGGCTGGAGCTCCGGCCCAACCGGCAATGGACCATCAACGCCTACTTCGACCAGTTCACCTTCCCCTGGTTGCGTTACCTCACCGATGGCCCAAGCAGCGGCTTCGACTGGTTGGCGCAGGTGAACTGGCGCCCTAGCAAGAAGGTCGAGATCTACGCCCGCGCACGCCACCAGGACCGGGCGCGCAACACGGCGGAGGCCGCCACGGGGGTGGACCCTTTGGTACGCATGGAGCAGACCAACTACCGGGTGAACGCGAGCTACAAGGTGAGCGAGGCCGTGAGCCTGCGCACCCGCATCGAGACCGTGGACTTCCAGCGCGGGTCCGCACCGCTGCAGCACGGCTTTCTGCTCTACCAGGACCTCGTCCATCGCCCCCTGAGCAGCCCACTGGAGGTCACTCTGCGTTTCGCCCTGTTCGACACCGAGAGCTATGATGCACGCATCTACGCTTACGAGAACGACCTGATCGGCGTGTTCAGCATACCGCCTTATTACGGGCGCGGCATCCGCTGGTACGGCATGGTGCGCGTGACACCGCTGCGCCGCGTGGACCTCTGGCTCCGCTACGGCGCATTCATCTACCACGACCAGAGCACCATCAGCAGTGGCCTGCAGGAGATCAATGGGAACATGCGCAGCGACCTGAAGATGCAGGTGCGCTGGATCTTCTGAGCCATGGCCCTGCACCACATCAGGCTCGACCACACCACCCCCACCGCCCTATTGAGCGGCCCCGGCAAACCTCGCCTCGAATTCCGTCAGGCGCTCTTCCGCACACCACTGCCCGGATGGCAACGGCGCCTTTACACGGCATCGCTGGTGGTGACCACCACGGCCCATGGCCCCGGCGACCGCCGCTTGAACGTGGACCACCAGAGCTTCCGGTTCTCGCTGCTGTACAATGCCTCCTGGCCCGAACCCGTCTTCCTCAACATCAAGCGCTGGCCGTACACACCGGTGGACCTGCGTGATGATGCCCCCGTGGTATCGTGGAGCGTGGAGCTACGCCTGCGCGACCTTCGGCTGGGCGAGGAGGAATGGGTGGAGGTCGCATTCCTCGGGTAATGCCATTCGGACATTCAAGAGCGGCCGCACCTGCGCGGTTGGTCTTCCACAGGCCCATACGAAGGACCCGCTGCGAGGCCTTCGGAATAGGTCTCGTATCAGCGTGGGTAGAAAGACCGAACGGATCAGCTGGCATTGGATATCCGAATGGTATAAGGCCACCACCGCACCTACCTTTACCCACCACCGCTTCGACATGCGAGCCTTCCTTCTCATCATCGCCTTCGTAGCCGCTGTGCCCGGCCGCGCCCAACTGAACAATTGGGACCCCACCTGGTACCCCACGGACAGCACCCTGGTGTTCCACGACGACCTCGACTACTACCTGAACGCGTACAGCAAGAACGACATCAAGGTGATGCGCAAGCAGGTGAACATCTGGCGTATGAACTGGGACAAGCTCATGCGCCGCACCATCAACGAGCTACGCACGTACAGCGAAGGGGGAGGCATGGTTCCGCACACGCACGACTTCACCCTGCCCACGGCCCAGGACGGCAGCACCTACTCCCTGCGTGCGAACGATGGTCGGATCAGGGCCTTCATGTTCGGCAGCATCACCAACCCGCCAGCGCGGATGCAGGTGGAGCGTTGGAGCCGTCTGGTGCAGAAGTACGCCAAGGAGGACGTTCAGCTCTTCGTGATCTACGGCCCGGAACTGCACCCCGGCGACAAGAAGGAGTTCAAGGCCTACCCCATGCCCAAGAGCGAATACGAGAAGATGGCCTACGCGCAGGAGTTCGCCCAGCTCGGCAAACTGCCCGTGTTGGTGGACGGCTTGAACAACGCCACCTTCGAAGCCTATGGCAAGGCACCGAACGGAGCGTACCTGATCGACAAGGATGGCACCATGGTGTTCCGTGGCACCTGGGCCGATGCACGCAAGATGGAGCACATGATCGACATGCTCCTGAAATGGTACAAGGCAGGCAGGCCGAAGGGCTACGTGGCCCAGTAGGGGAATGCTGAAGGGCGAACGCTGAATACCGAAGGATGAACGGAGAAGGCGGAACGAGTTGGAACAATGGACCCGGAGGTGTGCTTGGAACGTTGAACTTCGATCGATCAAAGGAACGGGACTGAACGTTTCATCGACACTTCGACCCTGCCCAGAATATTCGGGTATGGATCCACAACAACGCAATAGACCCGAAGACTTGTCCGTCAGGACGAAGCGTTTCGCGTTGGGCGTGATCAGATACATCGGCGGACTGCCCCAAACCCAGGTCGGCCATGTGCTGGGCGATCAACTCCGGAGGTCGGGAACGTCGGTGGGGGCCAATTACCGTGAAGGGAAACGGGGCAGAAGCACCGCCGAGTTCACGGCCAAGCTCGGTATCTCACAGTTCGAGGCGGAGGGATCGGCCTACTGGTTGGAACTGCTGATCGAGAGCGGGACCGCTGACACCCCTGAAGCCCATGACCTGTGGCGGGAAGCGAATGAACTCCAAGCCATCCTCGGTGCGAGCATTGTCACGGCCAAAAAGGACCGGCGCTGAGGATCTGCGGGGCATCTCCACATCCCTACCAACACCTCCGGCTCGATCAGCATTCAGCCTTCGGCGTTCAGCGTTCTACACCTTCACCGACTTCCATCCGCCGCGCTGGAACAAGTAAGCACTGAGCACGGCCAGGAAACTCTCGCTCATGGGCACGGCCGCGAACGCGCCTTGTGCGCCCCATTGCAACACCTGCGAAAGGAACCACGCGAGCGGGATCTGGATCAGCAGGAAGCAGATCGCGTTCATCCAGGTGGGTGTCATGGTATCGCCAGCCCCATTGAACGCTTGGGCGAACACCATGCCGTAGCCGTAGAAGAAGTAACCCATGCACAGGGTTCGCAAGGCGGAGATGGCATAGCCCGCTACTGCGGTCTCGGTGGTGAAGAAGCTGACCAACCACGGGGTGGTGAGCCAGAACAGCAGGGCCACGCAGACCATGTACACCATGTTGATATGGCCACAATACCAGGCGCTCTTCGCGGCGCGGTCGGGTTGCTTCGCCCCGAGGTTCTGCCCGACCAGCGTACTCGCTGCATTGGCCACACCCCACGATGGGAGTAACGAAAAGACCATGATGCGCACCGCGATGGTGTACCCCGCCACCGCACTGCTGCCGAACACCGCTACGATGCGCGAGAGGAAGATCCAGCTCACCGAGGGCAGGATGAATTGAATGATACCACCCGCCGCCACCTTCACGATGTTGAGCATCACGGCACGGTCGGGCACCATGGGCAGGCCCCTCAGCGAGATGCGTCCACGCCCATCGAAAAGATGGTACACCTGGTAGCACACCCCGACACCACGCCCGATGGTGGTGGCCATGGCCGCCCCCATGATCCCGAAGCCGCTCCAACCGCCCGCACCATGGATCAGCAATGGGCACAGCACGATGTTCACACCGTTGGCGAGCATCAGGGAGCGCATGGCCATGGCGGCATCGCCCGCACCCCGGTAGATGGCGTTGATGCCGAAGAGCAGCAGGATGACCACGTTGCCACCGAGCATGATGCGCATGTACATCGGGCCTTCAGCCAACACATCGGCCTCGGCCCCCATCAACGCGAGGATCTCCCGGGCGTACAGCATGCCGGGTACGGCGATCACCACGCCGAGCGCGATGGCCACCAACACCCCCTGCATGGCAGCACGCGCCGCACCGGCGGCATCCTTCTCGCCCGTGCGCCGCGCCACCACCGCCGTGATCCCCATGCCCAGCCCCCAGGCCAACGAATACACAAGGGTGAGCACGCTCTCGGTGAGCCCCACCGTGGCGATGGCATGCTTGCCCAACTTGCTCACGAAGAAGATGTCCACCAGCGCGAACACCGACTCCATGGCCATCTCCAACACCATGGGGATGCTGAGCAGCACGATGGCACGCCGCACACCGATGCCGGTGTAGTCGGTATCCTCAGATGCCGTAAGGCTCTCCTTGAGCAGTGCGAACAGCTTGCGCATAGGGGTGGTAGACGTTGACGGGAAACACGTCGTTGCCTGGGGCACAAGATGGGGCACGAACGACACACGGGCACAACGAGAGCGGTCCACGGCAAAGGACCGGACGCACGGTTCGCACGATCCGGGGTTCATACTCGGTCGGCACGGTATTGGAACACCCCTTGGCCATGCCGATAGCTTTGTTCCCATGATGCGCACGAGCTTTCTTCTTGTTCCCGCGTTCGGTCTTTGGCAGCTGGCTCCGGCCCAGAGCCTGATCCAACGTTCCTTGCAGAGCGACACCATGCCCAACGTAGTGCCCAACCCGGGCTTCGAGGAGAGCGTACGCACCTTCTGTGGCTGGACCCAGGACCCGGCGAAGTTCAACGCCAACATGGGCAGTTGGAGCTCGCCCACACAGACCACACCCGACCACTTCAGCACCAAGAACGACAAGGAGTGCTGGGCGCACCCGAGCAAACACAGCCACGGGAAACAATCGCCCCGCAGCGGCCAGGCCATGGTGGGTATCAAGACCTATGGCAAGGGGAACACCCCCACCTATTGGCACGAATACGTACAGAGCGAATTGCCCGAGCCACTGCAAGCCGGGGTCCGCTACATCGCCGAATGCTGGGTACTGCGCTCGGCGCGCAGCAACGAAGCCAGCAACAACATCGGGATCCTGCTTTCCGACACGGCCATCGCCACGCGCGACTGCCTACCCCTCTACATCACCCCACAGGTGAACGAGACGAAGCTGGTGAAGGGAGGCTGGCACAAGGTGAGCGGCGTGTTCGACGCCACGGGCACCGAAAGGCACATCCTGATCGGCAACTTCTACGGCGATGAGGTCACCGATCACGAAAGGCAACCCGACGGGGAACGCGGTGCCTACTACTACATCGATGATGTGAACGTGCGGGTCGCCCCGGCAGGCACCGCGCTCACGCCAAAACCGAAACAGAGCGTGCCCCCACCGCCCAAGAAGGTCGTCCCCGACCATACCAGTTCCAAGACCGTGGACATCCACGAGGTGGAGCCCGCGGTGGGCACACGCATGCGGCTGGACAACGTGCAGTTCGAGTTCGACAAGGCCACCTTGCTGCCCGGCTACGAGAAGGAATTGGACAAGCTGGTGGATGTGATGACGGACTACCCCTTCCTCCGCGCCGAGATCGAGGGCCACACGGACGACCAGGGCAGTGATACGTACAACCTGAAGCTGAGCGACGATCGCGCCAAAGCCGTGGTGGACTACCTGGTGAAGAAGAAGATCGACAAGGAGCGATTGACCTGGAAGGGTTATGGCGAGACCAAGCCCTTGAAGCCCAACACCAGCGAGGAGAACCGCGCGTTGAACCGGCGCGTGGAGTTCAGGGTGGTGGAGCGGTGAGTGGAAGGAGTACTCTCCGCATGACGTCCGGTCGGCAAGGAGCTTCGATCAACGGGGTCGGTAAGGACCATCCCACGAAAGCGGCGGTGCCGCGAACTCGCGACCGGCCTGCTATTCGGGCACGGACGTGGTCAAAGTCACTCACCTATTCCGCTCCGGTGTCATCGTCGCTCCGACCCTTCGACACGACACTCCTGTTCGTCCATGACCGAGGTACGACAAGGCGCGTTGCGCAAGCACCCGGCGTCGGGCACCGCTGCAAGACCGAAAAATTGAAGAAAATGCGCCACTGAGCCGGTGATGAAGATCCGGCCGAGCTCAGCGATCCGGACCACTGGGGTGATAGCGTGAAAGGGTGCGAGGCATTTCACCTTCTCACGCTTTTCACCATTGGATCGACCGGTTCTTTCATGCCGTCTCAGTAAGAAGAAAGCGGCCCAATGATCGGGCCGCTCACTTCAGCTGGTAATGACCAGCCTTCATTCGGGAGAGGAGAGCTACATCTATGCGTGTGCCAGTCCCTCGGCCAGGATCTGCTGTGCCCGATCGAGGATGCGCGTATCGTCAAGGGCCACGATGCCGCCATCGGGTCCGTTCTCGATATGCACACCCATGGGCCTGCCGTTGCTGTGGCCGTAGCCCCCGAAATAGTTCCACACCGTCTCCACGTTCAGGTCCAACTCCCGGGCTATGCGGTGGATGCTGCCGTCGGGAAGGTTGTCCTTGATCTTCCGCAACTCGTTGAAGGTGATGTTCATGGTGAGCAGGGATTGGTTTGTGTGATGGCTTGAAGGTAAGCCCTGGAACGGCGAAATCCAAGGGCTGATCGGCACGGAGTTGGGGGTGGGCGCGTTATCTTTCCAACCATGCGCTCTCCCCTTGGTGCGGTACTGCTGGCCTGGCTGCTCCCGACCGTGCACACAGGCGCGCAACAATACGACCTGCGCACCTTTTCGTTGGAGGAGGGATTGCCCAGCGCGGCGGTGAACGCCATCTGCGAAGATGCCGATGGATTCCTGTGGGTGGCCACCGACCAAGGCCTGGCGCGCAGCCAGGGATCGCGTTTCGAACCCTTCGACGATCGGCAGGGGGCACCCGGCCCGATGGCCACGGCCCTGCTGCCATGCACCACCACCACGGGTGTGAGCCATTTGTGGGTGGGCTACCGTGATGGAGCATTGGCCGTCTGGAGCAAGGGGCGGTTCACGGCGTACACCACCACCCCGGCGTTGCCCGCCTACCCGATACGAGCCATCGAGCCGGGCCCTGCCAACACCCTGTGGGTGGCCACCCGCGGCGGAGGCCTCTGGCAGGTGGACACCGCCACGCACACGAGCAAGCCCATGAACACCGGGCTGGGCAGCCTGCGCATCAACGCCTTGGCCACCACGCCCGACCAAGGCCTCTGGGTCGGCACGGACAGTGGCCTGTACCGGCTCCAAGACGACCACTGGATCCCTATGGCCGTGGGAACACTGACCGGCAAACGCGTGCTGAGCCTGCATGTCGACACCTTGGGATGGCTGGTGGGCACCCACCTGGGCCTGGTGGAACTGGACCCTGACCTGCGGCTTACACCGACCCAGGGCCAGGCCGTCGAGACCCAAGCCCTGCCCCACACCGTGGTGCTGAGCGTGCTTCGCGAGACCCCATGGAGCCTATGGCTGGGCACACCGGGAGGCATGGTGCATGTGGACCGTAGGAACGGCACCTCCCGCATCACCATCATCGGAGAGGCCAACGGACTGGGCCACGACGTGGTACGGTGCCTGCACCGCGACCGTAGCGGAGGCATTTGGGCGGGCACGGGGTACGGCGGTGTGAGCAAGTTCACCAGTGCCGCATTCCTGTACATCACCGAGCGCGATGGGCTGGGCTCGCGGATCGTGAGCGGGCTGCACCGCACGGCGGATGGCATGTTGTGGCTGGCCACCCAAGGCGGTGGGCTATCCTATTTCGACGGTCGGCGGGTCGAACACCTGGCACCGGCGCACGCCCCACCGAGCACCTTCATCACCTGCTTGGGCGAGGATGCGCAAGGCCACCTGCTCGTGGGCACCTTCATGCACGGCCTACATCGCATCCGCAACGGACGGTCCGAGCCGGTATGGACGGCCCCAACGCGCGACGCCGCACGGGTGAACACCGTGGAACAGCTTCGGGATGGCAGCCTCCTGATCGGCACCGGGGCCGGCTTGCACCGTTGGCAGGGTGGCACCACCACCAGCACCCTGGAAGGCCGCGCCATACACGACCTGCTGATGGCTTCCGACACGTTGTGGTACGCCACGGACAGCGGCCTGTTCGCCGCACCGCTGGCCACCCCCTTCGCCTGGCGGCACCGGACCGATGTACCCCCCACCTCCATCAACACCCTGGCACTCGACTCGAAAGGCAGCCTGTGGATGGGTACCGCTGCGCAGGGGCTGATCCGCAAACGGGGCAGCAAGGTGAAGACCTACGACCGGAGCGCGGGCCTGCAGAGCCTGGCGGTGGAGAGCGTGGTGCTCGACGCCTATGAGAACCTGTGGCTGGGCACCAAACAGGGCATCCATCTGGTGGAACTGGACGTGCTCCAGGAGCAGGTGCTGAGCATCCGGGCATACGGGCCGGACGATGGGTTCATCGGGCTGGAAAGCCTGCCTTGCGCCACCCTGCTGGACAGGGACAGCAGCCTGTGGTTCGGTACGGTGCGTGGCGCCATACGCTACGATGCGCGCCAGGTGGTGGAAGACCCCAAGGAACCGCTGATCCACCTCACCGACCTGCAGCTCTTCTACGAAAAGCCGGATTGGTCGCCGTGGTGCACAGGGTTCGGCCGCAACGGATTCCCGAGCCACCTGGAACTACCGTACAACAAGAACCACCTCACCTTCGCCTTCACGGGCATCTCCTTGGCCTACCCCGAGAAGGTACGCTACCGCTGGTTGCTGGAGGGCTACGACCCCGATTGGTCGCCGATCACGGCCACGCAGCGGGTCACCTACAGCAACATACCTCCGGGTGAGTACACCTTCCGGGTGATGGCCCGCAACGCCAGCGGCATTTGGAACGCGGAGCCCTTGAGCTATCGTTTCGTGATCGCGCCGCCGTTCTGGCGCACCACGCCGTTCCTTACCGGTGGCGGGATCCTGCTCCTGCTGGGCTTCGTGGGCTTCGTGCGTTTGCGCGAACGGACACAGCGGAAAGAGCGCGAACGGCTGGAACGCAAGGTGGTGGTGCGCACCCGGCAGCTCGAGGCGGAAAAAGAACGGAGCGACGACCTCCTACGGAACATCCTCCCCTCTTCCACGGCCGAAGAGCTCAAGCAGAAAGGAACCGCCGAAGCCCGGCGCTACGAGAACTGCACGGTGCTCTTCAGCGACTTCAAGGGCTTCACGGGGTTCAGCAGCCTGATGGACAGTGATACGTTGGTGAGCGAACTGGACCACTACTTCAGGTTGTTCGATGAACAATGCGATCGGTTCGGCCTGGAGAAGATCAAGACCATCGGCGACTCGTACATGTGCGCGGCAGGGCTTCCTGAACCCAAGGGCACGCATGCGCGCGATGCGGTACTGATGGGCCTGGCCATGCTCGCCGCGGTGGAGCGCAGCAACGCGGAGCGACGATCGCGGGGCATGACCGAATGGCCCGTGCGCATCGGCATCCACACCGGGCCGGTGGTGGCGGGTGTGGTGGGGCGCAAGAAATTCGCCTACGACATCTGGGGCGACACGGTGAACCTCGCCAGCCGGATGGAATCGGCCGGGGAGGCGGGAAAACTCAACATCAGCGGGGCCACCTATGCCCAGGTGATGGACCTGGTGCACGTTCGCCCCCGAGGTCCGATCAAGGTGAAGGGCAAGGGCGAACTGCACATGTACTTCGTCACCGGGCTACGAGCGGACGGTGCGATCGAGGGGCCGGCGTGATCGCTCACATCCACTTCCCCAGCCATTGCTGGAACTCCTGCTTCAGCTCGCGATAGAGCTTCTCGAAGATCGTGAACCGATCGCGTAGGTCAGTGTGGTCCGTGAAGTAGCGGTGCTCGATGGCCACCGGATGGTCGCGCAGCTCCTTCTCCAGGACGTTCTCCTCCTGCTTGATGTCGTGGCGCAGTTCATCGATCACCTCACGCTCGCGGATGAACCGATTCTGGAAGTGCTCCAGCTCGGCCATCACCTCCTGCTTGTTGTTGCGGCGTACGATATCCTCCAAGCGGTGTTCGAGGATGACGATATCCTCCTTGTAGAAGGCCAGCGCGTTCAACCATTCGCGTTGATCGTTGCGAAGATCGCCGATATGGACGCGTTTCGGGGCGGTTGCAGTGCTCATGGTGTGGAATGGTTTGGACGATGAAGTTCACGAATGAACACGAGGGAAGCAAACCGGCACCTGACCACCGTCACCGGGAAAGCTGTCGGATCACCACAGCGCAGCCAGGAACCGGCCTCCCAACGATCGTTAACAACGGCGAGAGAAGGCAACCCACAGCCACCTCCAGGCGTCTCTTGGATGAACAAAACCCACGACCATGGACTCCCTGATCCGCCGTATCCCCACGAACCTGATGGTGGCCATGCTGTACATCGCACTCTTGGTGTTCGCCTTGATCGCCATGGCGAACCCGATGTGAGGTTCGACCTCGATGCATCCCCCGCAAAGGTTTGTGTATACGTTGCGCCCTTGCTACGGCCGGTACACTTGCGCTCCGGTCTGTTGATCCACACGTGATCCGGGATCCATCCCCGTGCAGAAACCAAGAGGCCGTCCTGCGATCGCAGGACGGCCTCTTTCCGTTCAAAGTCGCACCGCGGCTCAGCTCAACCCCGTCACCAAGCCGTTGGCATCGATGTCCATGCCTTCGCTGGCCGGTGTTTCGGGCAGGCCGGGCATGCGCATGATGCTGCCCAGCAGGGGCACCACGAAACCGGCACCGGCAGCGATCTCGATGTCTTTCACGGTGATCTCGAAGCCCTCTGGTGCGGCACGCCGCGTGGGGTCGTCGCTGAAACTGTACTGTGTCTTGGCGATGCACACCGGCGACTTCTCCAAACCCAGGTTCTTGATCCGGCGCAAGGCGGTCTGCGCATCGGCGCTGTACGCTACACTACCGGCGCGGTAGATCTCCTTGGCGATCCGCTCCACCTTCTGCTCAATGGTGAGGTCCAGATCGTACAACACCTTGAACCTGCTCTCGCCGCTATCGGCCACTTTCACCACGGCCTGGGCCAGATCGGTCATGCCCGCACCGCCTTCGGCGAAGCCCTTGGCCACCACGGCTTCGGCACCGCGCCCCTTGCAGTACTGCTGGATCAAGGCGATCTCCTCGGCGCTGTCGGTGGGGAAATGGTTGATGGCCACCACGGCCTTCACGCCGAACTTGCCCACGTTCTCGATGTGGCGCCCCAAGTTGGCCAGCCCGGCCTTCACGCGGTCCAGGGAGGGGTCGTTCCATTCGCCCTTCTCCGCACCGCCGTGGTAGCGCAGGGCACGCACGGTGGCCACGATCACGGCGGCGCTCGGCTCCAGGCCCGCCGCCCGGCACTTGATGTCGAAGAATTTCTCCGCACCCAGGTCGGCGCCGAAACCGGCCTCGGTCACCACGTAGTCGCCGAGGCTGAGGCCCATTTTGGTGGCCAGCACGCTGTTCACGCCCTGCGCGATGTTGGCGAAGGGGCCACCGTGGATGATCGCCGGATTTCCTTCGAGCGTCTGTACCAGGTTCGGCTTGATGGCATCCTTCAGCAGCAGTGCCATGGCACCTTCGGCCTTCAGGTCGCGGGCGTAGACGTACTTCCTGTCGGGGTTGCGGCTGTTGCCCACGAAAATGTTGCCGAGGCGCGTCTTCAGGTCTTCGTAGCCCGTGGCCAGGCAGATGATCGCCATCACCTCGCTGGCGGCGGTGATGTTGAAGCCGTCCTGCCGGGGGATGCCGTTGCCGGTGCCGCCGAGGCCGATCACGATGTCGCGCAACGCGCGGTCGTTCATGTCCATCACGCGCTTCCACGCCACGGTGCGGCCGTCGATCTGCAAGTTCTTGGTCTTGCTCTGGAGGTTGTTGTCGATCAGCGCAGCGAGCAGGTTGTTGGCCTTCTCGATCGCCGCGAAATCGCCGGTGAAGTGCAGGTTGATGTCCTCCATGGGCACCACCTGGGCGTAGCCACCACCAGCGGCACCACCCTTCATGCCGAACACCGGCCCGAGCGAAGGTTCGCGCAGCACCACCACGGTCTTCTTCCCGATCTTGTTCATGCCTTCGCACAGGCCGATGCTGGTGGTGGTCTTGCCCTCGCCAGCAGGTGTGGGCGAGATGGCGGTGACCAGGATCAGCTTGCTCTTCTTGATCTTCTGATCGTCGATCAGCTTCAAGGGAAGCTTGGCCTTGTGCTTGCCGAAGAGCTCCAGATCATCCGCTGTGATGCCGAGCTTCTCACCGATGGCGTTGATGTGCTGCATGCGCGCCTGTTGCGCGATCTCGAGGTCGGAGGGGAAGGCCATGGAGTTGGTGTTACGTATGGGTGGGGCGAAGTTGCGGAATGTTCCGATAGGCAGGAATGACGATGCCCATGCACGGGGAGCAAGGGTCCATCGCCGGCGCCGGCGTGTGGGCGCACACCCCTCGGCACCGGTAGCTTTGCACCATGTCCACGACCAAAGCCTACGCCGCGCAAAGTGCCACCTCGCCCCTTACCCCTTGGACCTTCGAGCGCCGTGCCGTGGGACCGAACGATGTGAGCATCCAGATCGCCTACTGCGGCGTATGCCACAGCGACATCCACACCGCGCGGGGCGAATGGAACGGCACGCGGTACCCGATCGTTCCCGGCCACGAGATCGTGGGTACCGTGACGGCCGTGGGCGGCTCGGTATCGCAATGGAAGGTGGGCGACACGGTGGGCGTGGGCTGCATCGTGGACAGCTGCCGCACCTGCGCATCGTGCCAGGAGCACCAGGAACAGTTCTGCGAGGCGGGCATGACGGGCACGTACAACGGCATCGAGCGCGGCACGGGGAACACCACGCAGGGCGGGTACAGCCAGCACATCGTGGTGGACGAGAACTACGTGCTGCGCATCCCCGAGGGCATGCCGCTGGACCGCACGGCACCGCTGTTGTGCGCGGGCATCACCACGTACTCGCCACTGCGCAAGCACGGTGCGGGGCCGGGCAAGCAGGTGGCGGTCGTGGGCCTTGGCGGGCTGGGGCACATGGCCGTAAAGATCGCCAAGGCCATGGGCGCACGTGTCACGGTGGTGAGCCATAGCGACAAGAAGCGGGATGATGCCCTGATGCTGGGTGCCGATGACTTCCTGAACACGAGCGAGGCCGGCGCCTTCCGTGCCAACGCGAAGCGGTTCGATCTGATCCTCGACACGGTGAGCGCGGCGCACGACTACAACGCTTACCTGCAGATGGTGAAACGCGGTGGCACCATGGTGCTGGTGGGGCTTCCACCGGCCTCACCCGTGAATCCGAGCTTGCTGGTGATGCAGCAGCGGTGCCTGGCCGGATCGTTGATCGGAGGCATCGCGGAAACCCAGGAAATGCTGGACTTCTGCGCGCAACATGGGATCCTCAGCGACATCGAGACGATCCCCGCCGCGATGGTGAACGAGGCCTACGAGCGCATGCTGCGGAGCGATGTACGCTACCGGTTCGTGATCGATTGCGGAACGCTGTGAGGCGGCCTGTGGGAAGCGATCACCCGCGAATAGGCGGGCTCCCCGGCTTTCCGCCTACGAAAGCGTGTATCCCGCCTTGCGCAGATCGTCCCAATAGCCGGGATAGCTCTTATCCACCACGTCGGGGTCGGTGATGGTAACGCTCTCCAGCAACAGAGCGAGCGGCGCCACGGCGAGCGCCATACGGTGATCGATGTCGGGATCCAGGGTGAAGGGTCCCTTGTGCGTGATGCGCCCACCCTGGATGAACGTTCCGGCACGATGCCCTGCGGTGCACCCCAGGGCATTGAGCGCATCGCCAACGGCACGGAGGCGGTTGGTCTCCTTCACCACCAGGTTGTCCAGGCCCACCATGGCGGCTTTGAGTCCACGGCCGGCGAGGGTGAAGGCGAGCGGCTGGAACAGATCGGGCACATGCTGCAAGTTCACCGGATCATCGGGCCAGGCCCCAGGCTGGGCACGGTGTTGCAGGCGCATGCCGGTGGGTGTGGCGGTGCGTTGCACCCAGGGCGACCAAAGCTGGGCCGCCTCGCGGTCGCCTTGCAGGGTATCCATCTCCAAGCCCTTCAACAACACCTCGGCACCGGAATCCAAGGCCACCTGCTCGAACCAGAAGGCAGCGCTGCTCCAATCGGGCGGTACCGTATAGGGCACGCGGGTGTAGCGCCCGGGCGGCACCACCACGCCATCCATGGTCAGGCTGGGGCGCACACCGAAATGGTCCAGCATCTTCAGCGTCATGCTCACGAAGGGCTCGCTCAGGCGGGTGCCGGTCCACTTCAGGTCCAACCCCTTCTCCAAACAGGGCGCGATGAGCACCAAGGCGCTGAGGTATTGGCTGCTGATGGGTGAATCGAAGTGCACGTATCCGCCCTTCATGCGGCGGCCGCGGACACGGAACCCTTGGGGAACCTTCTCGATATCGGCACCGAGCGTCTTCAAGGCCATCACCAGATCATCGTGCGGGCGTTGGAGCAGGCGCGGTATCCCGGTGATCACATGCTCCTCTCCTTCTTGTACGGCCGCCCAGGCCAGCAGGAAGCGCAAGGTGGTCCCTCCGGCGCCACAATCCATGACATGGGGTCGTTCGCGCAGCAAGTCGCGCATCACACGGGTATCGTCGCCATCGCTGAGGTCCGAGACCAGGGAGAGATCGCCGAGCAAAGAGGCGATGATGAGCGCTCGGTTGCTGACGCTCTTGGAGCGCGGCAGGGCGATGGTGGCGCGCAAGGGGTGCGAGGGCCTGCGAACGGTCAGCGCGGACATGCCACGAAGTTGCACCCGGCGAACACCACCCCTGATGAGGTGGGTGAAAGGCATTTGAACAACACCGCATGGAAAGCCTTGTTCGGTGGCACCCCGGGCCGGGCCGTTCCCGGTAGCCGATCGGCGCGGAGAGCTCGGCGCCACAGCCACCGACCGGAACTACACGCGCACCAGCAGCCGGTAGTGCTCCAGGGCATCCTGCACCTGGGCGGGTGCCACGGGCACATCCACGGTGGCCTTGCCAATGGCGGTGAGGAGGGTGAACCGGAACTGCCCTGCACTGTTCTTCTTGTCGTTGCGCATCAGCTCCAGCAGGCGATGGTCCGCGGCATGCTCGAAGCGGTACGGGCGGTAAAGGTCCAGGATGTGCGCCGCGATGTGGTCGTAGGCTTCGCGTGGCAACAGGTCGAGGCGCCAACTGAGCCACGCCTCGCACACCATGCCGATGGCGACGGCCTCGCCGTGCAGCAGGCTCTGTTGGGGGCTTTCCCAGGAGTGGGCCTCGATACCATGGCCGATGGTATGACCGAAGTTGAGGACCTTGCGCAGGCCGTTCTCGCGGGGATCGGCGCTCACCACCTGGGCCTTCACCATTGCGGACCGTGCCACCAGGGGGGTCAGGGCGTCGAGGTCGTGGAGCGGTGCCCTCCGGATATCCTCCCAGAGCTGGGCATCGTGCACCAGTCCGTGCTTGATCATCTCGGCCAGCCCGTTGAGCAGTTCGCGCTTGCCCAGGCTGCGCAGGAAAGGGAGGTGGATGTATACCCCGAGCGGGTCGTGGAACACACCCACCAGGTTCTTCACACCGGCCAGGTCCACGCCGGTCTTGCCGCCGATGGCCGCATCGACCATGCCCATGAGCGAGGTGGGCACGTGGATGCAGCGGATCCCCCGTTTGTAGGTAGCGGCCACGAAGCCCCCCAGATCGGTGACCACGCCGCCGCCCAGGCACACCAGCAGAGCTTGCCGATCGGCCGCTTCGCGGGCCAGGTGCCCCCAGATCCCGGAGGCCATGACCACATCCTTGGACGATTCGCCGGGCGGCACCACGATGGTGCGGGCCTCGCGCAAGGTGGGCACATGGGCCAGGAGCTCGGGGAGGCAATGGCGCAACGTGTTCTCATCGCCCAGGATGAAGGTGGTGGTGCTCGCCTGGTCGCGCAGGGCCCGCTCCAGCGCCCGGAGCGCATCGCGGCCCATGACCACCGGATGGCGCCCAGCACTGATCTCCGTCACATCCTTGTGCGTGTCGGCCATGCTACTTTTGGCGGCCCTCGCCGCCACCCAAAGGAACGAAGGGCGCCCACACCGTGCAAGCCACCGCCGCCCCACCGACCTCCGCACCGTTCGACCCGAGCAACACCCGTATCGCCTTCGCCGCCAAGAGCGACCGCGACCTGTGGCAGGCGCAGTGGCTCTTCCGGATCATCGGCAACCCCACCCTCACCCTGATCGGAAGTAAGCTCACCACCTTCGCCCTATGGTCGCACCTGCCGGTGAAGGGCCTGGTGAAAGCCACCATCTTCAAGCAATTCTGCGGGGGTGAGAACATCGACGAGAGCCTGAGGACCGCCGCGCGACTGGCAGAAAGCCGTGTAGGCACCATCCTGGACCACAGCGTGGAGGGGCAGGAGGATGACGAATCCCTGGACCATGCCACGGCGGAGATCCTGCGGACCATCGAGGTGGCCAAGGGGCGGAAGGATATCCCCTTCTGCGTGTTCAAGCCCAGCGGCATCGCCCCCATACAGCTGCTGACCGACGTGAGCGAAGGCCGGGCCCTGGATGCCGAGGCGAGCCGCGAGTGGGCGTTGGTACAAGGGCGCGTGGACCGGATCTGCGCGGCAGCGGCGGCGGCCGGTGTACCCGTGCTGATCGATGCGGAGGAAAGCTGGATGCAACCGGCGATCGACGAGTTGGCGGACACCATGATGGCCCGATACAACGGCGCACGCCCCCTGGTGTTCAACACCCTGCAGCTGTATCGCCATGACCGGCTGGCCTTTCTCCACGCCAGCCATGCCAAGGCCGTGGCCGGGAACTACCATCTGGGCGTGAAGCTGGTCCGTGGAGCGTACATGGAGAAGGAACGCGAGCGTGCGAAGGAGCACGGCTATCCTTCGCCGATCCATGTGGACAAGGCCGCCGTGGACCGCGACTACGACGAGGCGCTGCGTTTCTGCGCGGCCCATATCGACCGGTTCGCGGTATGCGTGGGTACGCACAACGAACAGAGCTCGTTGCTGATGGCCCGTCTGATGGGGGAGTCGGGGCTTCCGCGTGATGATCGCCGCATCTGGTTCGCGCAACTGCTGGGGATGAGCGACCACATCAGCTTCAACATGGCCGCGGCGGGCTACAACGTGGCGAAATACGTGCCTTATGGCCCGGTGAGCCAGGTGCTGCCCTACCTGATCCGGCGGGCCGAGGAGAACACCAGCGCCCGCGGGCAGACCGGGAGGGAGCTCGGGCTGATCCAAGCCGAACGGCAGCGACGTGCGCAAGGGAAGCGATAGCACCGATCCGCACGAAATAGTAGGCCGATCCACGCGGTCTCTTCCCGCATGACATCTTCGTGGTGATCGTTCCGTAGCACCGGCCAGCGGAAGCTTCGCTTCCTGCGGTCCACGCCCTCTGCCCTGCCATAGGTCCCTCGTATCGGCCTGTGGAAGAATGGCCGCGCATCTTCGGCCGCTATTGCGTGATCGAATGGTATGAGAGGGTCGCAAGGCCCGAACGGCCTATTGCCGTTGCT
This sequence comes from Flavobacteriales bacterium, assembly GCA_008016945.1. The sequence continues at coordinate 11,912 of SSGN01000227.1, read as the reverse complement.
CGATCCGCCAGAGCGTGGCCGTGCTATCGCGATCGAAATCACGCAATCCCACCACGATCAACCGTACGTTCTCGCCCTTCAGGTCGGTATCCACGGCGTAGTACAGGGTATCGGAAGTGCGCACGGTCCGCCCCAGGTCGATGGTGGCACGGTCCACCGCGGCCCGCACATCGGCCAGTTGCAGCGCCCTTTCCTGCAGCGCTCGCTGGGCCTCGGGCGCCGCTTGGATCAGCGTGCTGCGCAGCCGTTGTTTGATCTTCTCCTCTGGTGTCCATGCCGCATTGGTGAGGCGGTCGCCGTAGAAGAAATAGGCCGCCACACCGCCGATCACGAGTCCGACGAGGTAGAGTTGAAGGCGACGTTTGAGGTCCATGATCAGGAGGAGTGCTGCAGGAGCCTAGAACGCGGCGAGCAGGATGTCCAGGTCCTTGTAGGGCAAGCGGAAGGCCTCGCCGAGGATGGGGCTGGTGAGGGCGCCATTGTACAGGTACACCCCATGGCGCAGGCCGAGGTCGGTCTTGATGAGGTCTTCGAAGCCCCCCACCTCGCCCATGCTACCGAAGAGCGGACCGAAGATGTTGCTCAAGGCCATGCTGGCGGTACGCGGCACCCGGCTGGCGATGTTGGGTACGCAGTAGTGTACCACGCCATAACGTTTGTACACCGGCTCGGTATGGGTGGTCACCTCGCTGGTCTCGAAGCACCCCCCGCGGTCTATGCTCACATCCACGATCACGCTGCCGTTCTTCATCTCCTCCACCATGTTCTCGGTCACCACCATGGGGGTTCGGCCACGTTCTGGGCGCAGGGCTCCGATGGCGACGTCGGCATGGCGCAGGGCCTTGCGCAGTTCGGCGGGCTGGATCACGTTGGTCCACACCCGTTGGCCCAGGTCGTTCTGCAGGCGGCGCAGGCGATAGATGCTCTTATCGAAGACCTTGACACTGGCCCCCAGGCCCAATGCCGCGCGGGTGGCGAACTCGCCCACGGTACCCGCGCCGATCACCACCACTTCGGAGGGTTCCACGCCGCTGATGCCACCGAGCATGAGCCCCTGCCCGCCCTTGTCGGCACTGAGGTACTCGCTGGCCACGTGGATGGAGGTATTGCCCGCGATCTCGCCCATGGCACGCACGATGGGGTAGATGCCCTCGCGATCCTTGATGAAATCCCAGGCCACGGCCGTCATGCGCTTCTCCATCATGCGCTTGAGGGTATCCTTGGGCTGCACGGTGAGCTGCAATGCGGAGACCAGGATCTGCTTGTGGCGCAGCATCTCGATCTCGGCATGGGTGGGCGGTGCCACCTTGAGGATCAGGTCGGCCTTGAACACCTGCTCGGGGCTATCCACCACCATGGCGCCAGCCTCGCTGTAGTCATGTTCCTGGAACTGGGCCGGTGCGCCCGCCCCCCGTTCGATCACCACCTCGTGCCCACGCCCCACGAGCACGGCCACGGCCGAAGGGGTGAGCGGCACTCGGTGCTCTTGGAAGGTGCTCTCCTTGGGAATGCCGATGAACAGGCTCTTCTTGCGGCGCCCGACCTCCATGAGTTGTTCCTGGGGGGCCATGGCCACTTCGCGGGCCAGTTGCTTGAGCAGCTCGGAGGATGATGTCATGGCAAGGCCGTACAACGGAGCGGCAAGATACGGAGCCCGAGGATGGAAGCGATCGGAGCGGTGGCCGTTCGCTACGGCGTCCACAGGCGCCTATCGCACCTCGAGCTTCACGGTCCTCACCCCGTTCGGCGCCACCTCCAAAGACACGTGCAAGGTGCCCGGCGGCAGCAGGTCCGCGGCCAGCTCGGGCCACTCGATGAAGCAGTAGTGGCCGCTATCAAGGTACTCCTCGAAACCGATGCCCTCCAACTCCTCGGGATCCTTCAGGCGGTATAGGTCGAAATGGAAGAGCGGATCCCCGGATCCGGTACGGTACTCGTTCACGATGGCGAAGCTGGGGCTGCTCGTGGGATCGGCCACCCCCAGCACGGTGCACAGGGCCTTGATCAGCGTGGTCTTTCCGGCACCCAGCCCCCCGGTGAAGGCGAAGATGCGCGCCTCCGCATGGCTTTGCAGGATCAGGCGGGCGACCTCTTCGGCGCCGGAGGGTTTGCGCAGGGTGATGGTAGCGAGCACGACGCTAAGGTGGCACGAAAGCCGGGAACGACACCTACCGCGGCTTCAACACCGCCCAAGGCACCAACATCTCCTCCAACGAGATGCCCCCGTGTTGGAAGGTGTGCCGGTAGTACGACACGAAGTGATTGTAGTTGTTGGGGTACACGAAGAAGCGATCGCTCTTGGCGAAGATGTACACGGTGCTCACGTTGGCGCGGGGCAGGAAGGCCTTGGCGGGGTCCTTGATCTCCAGCACATCGCGCTGCTCGTAGGTGAGGTTGCGACCGTGCTTGTAGCGCAGGTTGGAGTTGGTGTTGCGATCGCCCACCACCTTGCTGGGCTCGCTCACCCGGATGGTGCCATGGTCTGTGGTGATCACCACACGGCCGCCCCGTTCGGCGATGCCCTTGAGGATGTCGAAGAGCGGGCTGTGCTCGAACCAGCTCTTGGTGAGGCTGCGGTAGGCGGCATCATCGTCGGCCAGCTCGCGGATCACCTCCATCTCGGTGCGGGCATGGCTCAGCATGTCCACGAAGTTGTACACGATCACGTTCAGCGCATTGCCCATCAGGTTGTCCAGGCTGTCGGCAAGCTTCTTTCCCGCAGCGAGGTTCAGGATCTTATGGTAGCTGAACTTCACGTCCTTTCCCAAGCGCTTCAGTTGGCCCGCCACGAACTCCTCTTCGTGCGCGTTCTTGCTGCCTTCCGCATCCTCGTTCACCCATTTACCGGGGAACCGTTTCTCGATCTCGCTGGGCATCATGCCGGCGAAGAGCGCATTGCGGGCATATTGGGTGGCGGTGGGCAGGATACTGTAGAACAACCCCTCCTCTTCCACGCGGTAGAACTGGCTGAGGATGGGTTCCAGCACGCGCCATTGGTCAAGTCGGAGGTTGTCGATCAGCACCATGAAGAGGGGCGACCCGCCTTCGGACTTGATATACGGCGCCACCTTGGCCTTGAAGATCTGGTGCGATTGCAGCGGCACATCCCCGCCCTTGCCATTCACCCAGTCGATGTAGTTGTCGGCCACGAAGCGGCTGAAGAGCTCGTTGGCCTCGTTCCACTGGGAGCGGAGGATCTCCGACATGCCCTGGTCCTGGCTTTGGAGGAGCTCCAGTTCCCAGCGCACCAGTTCGGTATAGAGCTCCTTCCAGGTCTCGGTGGTGTGGCGGTCGCCCAGGCGCATGCCCAACTGGCGGAACTGCTGTTGGTAGTCGCTGGTGGTCTTCTCGCTCACTAACCGTCGGCCCTCGAGGTTCTTCTTCAGCGAGAGCAGGATCTGGTTCGGGTTCACCGGCTTGATCAGGTAGTCGCTGATCTTGCCGCCGATGGCGCCTTCCATGATGCTCTCCTCCTCGCTCTTGGTGATCATCACGATGGGCACGGCGGGGCGCTCCAGCTTGATGCGCGAGAGTGTCTCCAGCCCGCTGAGGCCGGGCATGTTCTCATCGAGGAAGATGATGTCGTACTCCTTCTCCTTGGCACGTTCCACGGCATCGAGGCCGTTGTTCACGGTATCCACGGCGTAGCCTTTCTGTTGCAGGAAGAGCACGTGGGGGCGGAGCAGGTCGATCTCGTCGTCGGCCCAGAGGATGGTGGCGGTCATGGTGGGTATGGTGGCGCCGGTGGGCGTGATCGGTTCGGTTCGTGTTCCTTGCATGCAAGGGCAACGTCACCGGCCGGTGCTGTATTGCCCTGTACTTTCGGGGCGTGAAGGTAACGTGTACCATTAGGGATGCAGGCGTCGGTTCCTCACCGACCGCAGTAGGTCGACCCGGTGGGTCGACACTACGGGTGCGTATGGATCCACGTGGCATGAACCGACCAACGCGGTGCGATCCATGAAGATATTGAACGACCCGATCTACGGTTTCATCGCCGTTCCGCACCCGGTGCTACAGCGCCTGATGGACCATCCGTGGTTCCAGCGGCTGCGCTACATCAAGCAGCTGGGGCTGGGGCATTTGGTCTATCCTGGCGCCCTCCACACGCGGTTCCACCATGCCTTGGGCGCCATGCACCTCATGGGCGAGGCCATCGCCACCCTGCGCGGCAAGGGCCACACCATCACCGACGAGGAGGCCCTGGGCGCGCGCATCGCCATTCTGCTGCACGATGTGGGCCACGGTCCCTTCAGCCATGCATTGGAACACAGCCTGGTGGAGGGCATCGGTCACGAAGCCGTGAGCGAAATGGTGATGGACGCGCTGAACGTGGAGTTCGGCGGTGCGCTGGAGCTGGGCATCCGCATCTTCCGCGACCAGCACCCCAAGCGCTTCCTGCACCAATTGGTGAGCAGCCAGCTTGATGTGGACCGCATCGACTACCTGAACCGCGACAGCTTCTACACGGGCGTGAGCGAAGGCGTGATCGGCGGCGAACGCATCATCAAGATGCTGCAGGTGGTGGACGACAAGCTGGTGGTGGAGGAAAAGGCGATCTACAGCATCGAGAAATTCCTCGTGGCGCGTCGCCTGATGTACTGGCAGGTATACCTGCACAAGACCGTGGTGGCCTGCGAGATGATGCTGGTTGAAACGCTTCGGCGCGCGAAACACCTCGCCTCCGACGGCACCTCCCTGTTCGCCTCCCCCGCCCTGCATCGCTTCCTCAGTGCGCGCCACGACCGTGCCTCCTTCAACGACCCCGCCGTGCTCGCGGACTTCCTGAAGCTCGACGACCACGACATCATGGGCGCCGTGAAGGTCTGGTGCGACCACCCGGACAAGGTGTTGGCGCAGCTCGCCACCGATCTGGTCACGCGGCGCAACCTGCGCATCCGCCTGCAGAACATCCCGTGGAACGACACCCATGTGGGGCAACTGCGCAGCGAGGTGGCGCAGCGACTGGGCATTCCGCTGGCCGATGCGTCGCGGTTCGTGCTCACCGGCAGCATCGTGAACAACGCGTACGATCCGGCCAAGGACCGCATCGAACTGCTGTACAAGGACGGCACGCTGCGCGACATCGCCGAGGCCAGCGACAACCTGGGGATCGCCGCGCTGGCCCGGCCCGTGGAGAAATTCTACCTGGCCTGGCCGCGGTGGTCGCAAGGCTGAACCCAAGAAGAGCCCGATCGCCTCATCGGCTTCCGTGTACCGGGCCACCAACCGTTGCACGGAGCAACGACCGGTCCGCAGCGAACGTACCGTGCGAAGACCCGGGCACCCGTGAATGGCACGAATGGGCTACACAACGCATCGGTCATTGAACATCGCATGGATCGGAGCGGTGGTGGAAGGCCCGCACCGTCGGCCTCCTGTGCGCGGCCACACCGACATGGCGAGCATACCGATAGGCCGCCGAAGCGCTCCTTGCCCCCCGACGGGTTCAGATCAAGGATCGCTTCGGGATCGTTGCATATACAATCCCTCGCGATGACGTCAGGGGGAGGTTGTTGAATGCACGATCCCTCGTGAACTCGGCACTCCGTGCGCCGGGGCTTTCGGAGGACACTGTGCATGCATTCCCCGGAAACGCACGCCCATAGTCTCGCGGTGTTCGGTCGGGTGTGATCAGGCCAGGTCTTTAGCCCCGCCATGCGCCACGCTCAACGCCCGGCACCACCCCCGAACCGAGGATCCCGCTACCCCACTACATTTGCCTGCACACGCTGGCCCATGCCAAAATTCCTGAAGAACATCCTGCTCATCGTTGCCGTGCTCTTCGCCTTGGGCTACCTCGGCTTCAACTACATGAAGTCGCAGACCAAGAAGGCCAGCCCCGAAGAGGTGAACACCTATACGGTGAACGATCTCTCGATAACGGTGGACTACAGCCGGCCGAGCAAGAAAGGGCGGGTGATCTTCGGTGAACTGGTGCCCTATGGCAAGGTGTGGCGCACCGGTGCCAACGAGGCCACCACCGTGGAGGTGGACAAGGACATCAAACTGGGTGGGCAGCCATTACCCGCAGGCAAGTACACCTTGTGGACCATCCCACAGCCCGACGCATGGACGGTGATCCTCAACAGCAAGAGCTACTCGTGGGGGGTGACGTACGGCGGCGAGGCCCAACTCGACCCCACGGCTGACGTCCTGCGGGTGGAGGTGCCCGTGCAGGAATTGCCGACCGAAGTGGAGATGTTCACCATTGATGTGAGCAGCACACCACCAGCGCTCAACCTCAAATGGGACCGCACTGGGGTGAGCCTACCCTTGGAGTGATGTCCCTTCCGGAACGACCGTAGACCATCACCCGGTACCTTCGTGCCATGCAGTTCACCGCAGAACAGATCGCCGACCTGTTGGAAGGCGTGGTCGATGGCGACCCGCAGGTCCTGGTGAGCGACCTGGCCAAGATCGAGGAGGCCCGCAGTGGCACCCTCACCTTCCTGGCCAACCCCCGCTATACCGATCACATCTACACCACGAAGGCCACCATCGCCATCGTCAACCACGATTTCCAGCCGGGCCGGGCGCTGCCCAAGACGTTGACCCTGATCCGTGTGAAGGATGCCCGCATGGCCTTCACCCACCTGCTGGAGCGGAATGCAGAACTTCAATACGAGAAGAAGGGCTACGAACAGCCCAGCTACGTGAGCCCCAAGGCACGCATCGGCAAGAACGTGTACATCGGGGCCTTCTGCTATGTGGGCGACGATGTGGAGTTGGCCGATGGGGTGAAGATCTTCCCCAACAGCTACATCGGCGACCGCTGCCGGATCGGGGAGAATACGCGGATCCATGCCGGGGTGAAGCTGTATCACCAGACCCAGGTCGGGGCGCACTGCGTGATCCATAGCGGTGCCGTACTGGGGGCGGATGGCTTCGGATTCGTGCCCCGCAGCGATGGCACCTACGAGAAGATGCCGCAGGTGGGCCATGTGATCCTGGAAGACCATGTGGAGATCGGCGCCAACACCACGGTGGACCGGGCCACCATCGGCCACACCCTCATTCGCACGGGCACCAAGCTGGACAACCTGGTGCAGGTGGGGCACAATGCGGAGATCGGAGCGCACAACGTGGTGGTCTCGCAGGCGGGCATCGCCGGCAGCACCAGGATCGGCGACCATGGGCAGATCGGTGGGCAGGTGGGCATCGCGGGCCACCTGGTGATCGGCGACCGGGTGCGGATCGCGGCCCAAAGCGGCATCGGGAGCAACATCGGCGACGGCGAGACCGTCCAAGGCTCCCCGGCCTTCAAGAAAAGCCTGCACGACCGCAGTTTCGTGGTGTACCGCAACCTGCCCGACCTGAAGCGGCGCGTGGACACCCTGGAAAAAGAGCTGGCGGCCCTGCGCGAGATGCTGAACAACGCCGTCCGGAAGTAGTCGGAACAGCGCGGCTTTCTACCTTAGCCGTTCCTATCCATCGGGCGCCAGGTGCGCCCTTGCATCCGGCATGAGCGACTTCCAACACACCCTCCGCGGCAGCGCCACCCTTCAGGGGATCGGCCTGCACACCGGCGTCCCCGTGACCCTTACCCTTCGCCCGGCCCCCGTGGGCCACGGCTACAAATTCCAGCGCACCGACCTGGAGGGCGAACCCATCATCGACGCCGACGCCGACCTGGTGGTGAGCACCGCGCGCGGCACCACGCTGGGCAAGGGCAACGTCATGGTGAACACCACCGAACACGTGCTCAGCGCGCTCTATGCCCTGGGGGTGGACAATTGCTTGATCCAGGTGAGCGGCCCCGAGATGCCCATCATGGATGGCAGTGCGTTGCCCTTCGTGCATGCCATCGAGAGCGTGGGCCTGGAGCAGCAGGATGCCAAGCGCAACTGGTATGTATTGAAGGATCCGCTCTGGTTCGAGACCGAGGAGAAGGGCACCGAGATCCTGGGGGTACCCGCGCCCGGTGGCGAATTCCGCCTCACCGTGATGGTGGACTACAACAGTCCGGTGCTCGGCACCCAGCACGCAAGCATGTACCGGGTGGAGGAGTTCAAGGAGGAGATCGCCCCGTGCCGCACCTTCGTGTTCCTTCGCGAACTGGAACAACTGGCGAAAGCCGGCCTGATCAAGGGTGGCGACCTGAACAACGCCATCGTGCTGGAGGATCGCGAGGACACCACGAAAGAGAAATTACAGGAGCTCGCCAAGAACCTGGGCCGCGAATACCAGGACCTGCAGATCCGTCGCAACGGTGTGGTGAACACCACGGACCTGAAGTTCTTCAACGAACCGGCGCGGCACAAGCTACTGGACATCGTGGGCGACCTGGCCCTGGTGGGCCGCCCCATCAAAGGCCACATCCTCGCAGCGCGTCCCGGCCACTTCGGCAACACCAGCTTCGCCAAGCGGATCAAAGAGCGCATCCGCGAGGAGGAGAAGAACCCCGTGGCCCATGTGGACCTGACCAAGGAACCGTTGTATGACAACGTGGCCATCCACAAACTGTTGCCGCACCGCTATCCGTTCCTGCTCGTGGACAAGGTGATGAGCATGGACGAGAACAGCATCATCGGGGTGAAGAACGTTACGCTCAACGAGCCCCACTTCACCGGCCACTTCCCCGGGAACCCGGTGATGCCCGGCGTGTTGCAGGTGGAAGCCATGGCCCAGGTAGGCGGCATCTTCGCGCTGAGCAAAGTGCCCGACCCGGAGAACTACACCACCTACTTCCTGAAGACCGACGGCATCCGCTACCGGCGCAAGGTGGTGCCAGGCGACACCCTGGTGTTCCGGCTGGAGCTGATCACCCCCATCCGGCGCGGCATCGTGCACATGCGTGGTGTGGGATACGTGAACGGGCAACCCGCCGTGGAGGCCGAGATGATGGCGCAGATCGCCCGCGACAAGGCGCCGAAGACCGAAAGCTCCGAGAACGTCGCCAAGGAAACCACCAAAGCCCAGGCCTGATGAGCATCTCCAAGCTCGCCTACATCCATCCGGACGCGCGGTTAGGCCATGATGTGACCGTGGAGCCCTTCGCCACCATCCATGGCGATGTGGTGATCGGTGATGGCACGTGGATCGGCCCCAATGCGGTGCTGATGGATGGTGCCCGCATCGGCAGCCGCTGCCGGATCTTCCCCGGTGCGGTGATCAGCGCCATCCCGCAGGACCTGAAGTTCGCCGGCGAGAAGACCACGGCCGAAGTGGGCGATGGCACCACGGTGCGCGAATGCGTCACCATCAACCGGGGCACCGCGGACCGCGAGAAGACCGCCGTGGGCAGCAACTGCCTGCTGATGGCATACGTGCACCTGGCGCACGATTGCATCCTGGGCAACAACATCGTGATCGCCAACAGCGTGAACCTGGCCGGGCACGTCACCATCGACGACTGGGCCATCTTGGAGGGCAACGTGGCCGTGCAACAGTTCATCCACATCGGTGCGCACAGCTTCATCGCCGGAGCCTCGTTGGTGCGGAAGAACGTTCCGCCCTTCGTGAAGGCCGCCCGCGAACCCCTGAGCTATATGGGTGTGAACGTGGTGGGCCTGCGCCGCCGCGGCTATGCGGACGACGCCATCGCCCGCATCGAGGACATCTACCGCGAGATCTTCGTACGCAACAGCAATGTGGAACGCGCGGTACAGAACGTGATGCAGACCTTACCCCGCAGCCCTGAGCGGGGGATCATCCTGGACTTCATCAACAACAGCCCCAAGGGCATCATGCGCGGGCTGGCGGAGTGACCTGGCCGGGTGCGCTCCACCCGCCCCCCCTCCTACGACGCGGGACCTTCGCATGAACATCGCACTCCAACACATTGGCAGGACCTTCGGGCGCGAAGTGGTGTTCCGTGGCGTCACCTTAGAACTCCGAACGGGTAGCCGCACAGCCCTGCTCGGCCCCAACGGCAGCGGGAAAAGCACCTTGCTCCAAGTGATCGGAGGTGCCCTCATCCCCACCGAGGGCCACATCACCCACCGCACGGGCGCCCACACCATCCCACAGGAGGAGGTGTACCGCCACGTGAGCATCGCCGCGCCCTACCTGGGGTTGTACGAAGAGCTTACCCTGGAGCAAGCGATCGCCTTCCACGCACGGTTCAAGCCGTTGTTGTCCGGTTTCGGGGTGCGGGAGGTGGCCCGTACCGCCTACCTGGAGAACGCCTTGCACAAGCAGGTGTCGCACTTCAGCAGTGGCATGAAACAGCGGTTGAAGCTGGCACTGGCCATCCTCAGCGACACCCCGCTGCTGTTGTTGGACGAGCCCACGAGCAACCTGGACGCCGAGGCCATCGCCTGGTTCGGGGCGGTGCTGGAGCAACACATCGGCCAACGCACCCTGGTGGTGGCCAGCAACCGGCAAACGGCGGAATACGCCTTGTGCACCGCCACCATCGAGATCGGCGCCTACAAGGGCTGAGCACGTTCCCGCATCAAGTCCTATTTTCGCGGCCCGCCCGGCCAAGTTCGGGTCCGAACCCAGCAAATCCCCCTCCCCATGGCCTCTACCGCCGACGTGAACATCGGTTCCTACATCCGCTTCAACAACGACATCTGCCAGATCATGGAATGGCAGCACCGCACGCCGGGCAACCTGCGCGCCTTCTACCAGGGCAAGATGCGCAACCTGCGCAACGGCAAACTCAACGAACACCGTTGGCGCAGCGGCGAGACCATGGAAGTGCTCCGCGTGGAGGTGCATGAACTACAATCCCTCTACCGCGAAGGCGAGAACCTGGTGTGCATGGACCAGACCTCGTACGACCAGAAGTACATCCCGGCGACCCTTTTCGGCGATGCCATGCGTTTCATGAAGGAGGAGATGGTGGTGCAGATCGGTTTCGAAAGCGATACGCCCATCTTCGCCCGCCCGCCGAAAGTGGTGGAGCTGGAGGTGACCTATACCGAGACCGTGGTGAAGGGCGACACCAGCAACAAGGTGATGAAAGCCGCCACCTTGGACGGCGGCGCGGAGATCCAGGTACCCAGCTTCGTGGAGATCGGCACCGTGGTACGCGTGGACACCGAGACCGGTGAGTACATGGACCGCGTGAAGAAATAAGGGTCCATCAAGACGCGTTGGAAGCCCTGCTGCGAAGCGGGGCTTCTTCGTTGAAGGCGCGGGCGGGGCAGCGAAAGTCCGTACATTCATGTCTGGTTCGAAGGCGATAGTTCACCCAACCCAACTTGAACCTCATGGCACACTGGATGCTTGCACCCGCCCTCTTGGTCACCATGCAAGCGGCCGCTCAATCATGGTGCGAGCCTGGAGCGCTGTGGTACCACGACTACCCTTACACTGCTTGGGGGACCACGGCTACGTTGAAACGCGCTACACCGGGAATGTCCTCTTTGCCGATTCCGTGTGTGAGACCTTCACCATTGTTGAGCATGGGTGGAGCGACCAGACCAACACACCCTGGCAAGGAGGGCCGTACACCATGTACACGCACACCGCTCCGAACGGCCTCATCCACGTCTGGGATGGGAGTGCGTTCGACACCTTGTTCCACTTCGGTGCAGTTCCCGGGGACCGTTGGCAGTTCCCGACCTCGTGGCTTGATGGTGGCACCACTATGATCGTGACGGACACCGGTCACGCGATGGTCTCGAACACCTCGCTCCGCTACCTCGCCGTCGAAGCCACCTTGGAGGATATCGTCTTCGTTGCTGACACGATCTTCGAGCGCATTGGACCGTTAGAACTGTACCTGGACATTTCATCGTCGACCTACTTCCTGATCGACGGCGGTCGTGGTCGACTGCGCTGCCATTCGGATGCGGACTTGGAAGTCCATCGTGTGGATGGACCATGCGAGATCGGGCTGGGTGCGGATGTCCTGGACGGCTCACCGAGCATCTCGATCGGGCCGAACCCGGCAAGTGATCAGGTGAACGTGTTCGGGATCACCATCCCCACTTCCGCCTCGCTCATGGACCTCACTG
>SSGN01000019.1 GCA_008016945.1 Flavobacteriales bacterium | reverse complement strand
GTGTACAACAACAGCGATGTGAAGCCGATCGAGATCGGGCGTTTGCAGGCCCATGCAACCGACAAGGTGATCCGCAGCAAGAAGCGACTGTTCATCACCGGCAAGTCGACAGGGAAGAAGGTAGCGGTGATCGGTGCAGGGCCTGCGGGTGTTTCGTGCGCGTGCGAGCTGCGGATGCTCGGCCATGCGGTGGACATCTACGAGGCGAAGGCCAAGCCCAGCGGGCTCTGCGTGTATGGTGTGGCACCCTACAAGCTCACCAATGAAGAGGCGGTGGACGAGATGACCTACCTGCAGGAGCAGTTCGGCTTCAATGTCCACTACAACAAGCCGGTGACCGGTCGTGCCGAACTGGACGAACTGGAGAAGGACTACGACGCCATCTTCATCGGCATCGGCCTGGGTGGTACATCAACGCTCGGCATTCCCGGTGAGGACAAGAAGGGCGTGATGGGTGCGCTGGAGTTCGTGGAGGAACTGCGCAACAAGCATCACGCGACTTCGGTGGGGACGCGGGTGATCGTGCTCGGAGGTGGGAACACGGCCATGGACGCGGCCAGCGAGAGTTGCCGCATGGGCGCGGAAAGCGTGATCATCGCCTACCGGCGGGGTCCGGAGGAGATGGGCGCGTACGGCTTCGAGTTCGATCTGGCGAAGAAGAGTGGTTCGAAGGCACTGTTCAACGTGACGCCGGTGGAAGTTTTGGGCAACGGTGCTGTGACCGGTGTGAAGTTCATTCGGAACAAGACGGCCTACGGGAAGATCGAAGTGATCCCCGGGAGCGAATTCATAGAGCCGTGCGACATGGTGCTGCTCGGGACCGGTCAAGGCAAGCAGGTGGCGTTGCTGGAACAGATCAGCGGCGTGAAGCTGGACCAGAAGGGCCGCATCCTGGACAACCGAGGCCGCATCGTGGTGAACGAGCATTACCAGACGAGCAATCCGAAGTACTTCGCCGCGGGCGATGCGGTGAATGGTGGGGTGGAAGTGGTGAATGCGGCCGCTGAAGCGAAGAAGGCGGCGCATGGGATCGATCAATACTTGAAGAAATAGGCCATGGCAGATCTGAGAACCAACCTCGCTGGGATCAAATCCCCGAACCCCTTCTGGCTCGCCTCCGCGCCTCCGACCAATTCGGGTTACCAGATCATGAAAGCCTTCGATACGGGCTGGGGCGGTGCCGTGTGGAAGACGCTCGGCGTGCCCGTGGTGAACGTGAGCAGCCGTTACGGAAGCGTGAACTACCGCGACAAACGCATGGTGGGCTTCAACAACATCGAGCTCATCACCGACCGGCCTTTGCGCGATAACCTGCGCGAGATCAGCGAGGTGAAGAAGCGTTTCCCCGACCATGCGGTGATCGCCTCGCTCATGGTGGAGACCCGGGAGGAGTGGCACAACATCGTCCGTGATGTGGAGAACGCCGGTGCCGATGGCATAGAACTGAACTTCGGTTGCCCGCATGGCATGTGCGAGCGCGGCATGGGCAGCGCGGTGGGGCAGGAGCCGAAGGTGCTGCAGACCATCGTGGAGTGGGTGAAGGAGGTGGCAAAGGTCCCGGTGATCACCAAGCTCACACCGAACATTTCGGACATCACACGTCCGGCACGTGCGGCAAGGGCCGGTGGCAGCGATGCGATCTCGCTGATCAATACCATCCAGAGCATCGTGGGTGTGGATATCGACCAGTTCGTTCCCTACCCGATCGTGGACGGTAAGAGCACCAACGGCGGCTACTGTGGCCCGGCCGTGAAGCCCATCGCGCTGAACATGGTGAAGAACTGTGCTCAACACCCCGAGGTGAATCTGCCCATCAGCGGGATCGGTGGCGTGGAGAACTGGCGCGATGCCGTGGAGTTCATCCTGCTTGGTGCCACCAGCGTTCAGGTCTGTACGGCCGTGATGCACTTCGGCTTTGGCATCATCCGCGATCTGAAAAGCGGCCTGGAACGTTACATGGACGAGAAGGGCTTCAAGACGATCGAGGATTTCCGCGGCAAGGCGCTGCCGAACGTGAAGCATTGGGAGGACCTCAACCTGAAGTACAAGGTCACCGCCAGCATCGACGAAAGCAAGTGCATCGGCTGCCAACTGTGCTACACCGCCTGCGAGGACGGTGCGCACCAGGCCATCGCGCTGAGCACCGATCCGGCGAACCGCATCCCCAGTATCATCGACGAGAATTGCGTGGGGTGCAACCTGTGTTCACTGGTTTGCCCGGTGGAAGGCTGCATCACCATGGAACGCCGCGACGACGCGACGCAGCACCTTACATGGGGTGAGCGAACGGCCGCGGGGAACATCCCGAAAAGCTTCAATGATGAGCTGGCCGGTGGGCTGCACCACTGGGTGCCGGAGCCGGCAGAGGCGCTGGCGAAGAAGAAGCCGAGGCATTACAAGGGCTGATCGAATGGACGAATTCATGCAAGCCGCCATCGACGAAGCCCGCCTGGGCCGGTCAGAAGGTGGCATCCCGATCGGTTCCGTGCTCGTGCGTGATGGAAAGCTCATCGCCCGCGGTCACAACAAACGCGTGCAGGAGAAGAACCCGATTCTCCACGGCGAAATGGACTGCCTCAATAACGCTGGCCGCATCGGCAGCTACAAGGGCACGGTGATCTATTCCACGCTGATGCCCTGCTACATGTGCGCGGGCACCATCGTGCAGTTCAAGATCAAGAAGGTGATCGTGGGGGAATCGCGCACGTTTCCTGGCGCCCGCGCCTTTATGGAAAGTCACGGTGTGGAAGTGATCGACCTGGATCTACCGGAATGCGTGCAGATGATGGAGGAGTTCATCGCTGCGGAGCCGGAACTGTGGAACGAGGATATCGGGGAATAGGGGTTCAGTAGAACACTGGTTGCGCCGATAGGGCAGATGAGCGCTGATCTGGAACAGATCAATGCACCATCTGTGTTGATCATGTTGATCTGCGTCACCGGTGTTCCATTCAGAGGTGGAAATGAAAAGCGGCCACCCCTTTCGGAGCAGCCGCTTTTTGGTCGGACTGCAATGACTATTTCGCCACCACCACGCGGAAGTCGGAACGTTTTCCGTTCTCGAATTCCAGCTGGAACATGTAGGTGCCTGCGCTCATGCCGGTGAGGTCCACGCTCATCACCTCATTGGATGTGATGCTCGTCTTCTGTTCCGAGCACAACGTACCATCCGATCCGAAGATCCGCAACACTGCAGCACCGTGGTGCCCGCGCATGGGGATCCGCACCAGGTCCGCGGTCGGATTCGGGAAGGGAGTGAGCTCCACTTTTTCATCCTCACGGATACCAATGCTGTTGATGTCCATGGTTTTCGCGGCCACGGAAGGAGCACCGGCCAGGCCGGTGAACCCATTGTACCATTGACCAGCATAGATCAACGTGGTGGGAGAGAGCGTCTGGGATCCTGTGGTCTCGTAGTCCAATTGGTCGTTCCATCCATGCCGTACCAGGCTATCCTGTGTTTCCACGCAGAACAGGTAACGCTGGTTGTCCATCAGGGAGAGCGGAGCAGCGAATGGGATGAAGATCGACTCATCCTGCAGGTCGCTGGTGTACGTGTAGGTGCCATTGCCATTGGTTATGGACACCAGGCCGTTGTCCGTCGGACGTGCGTAGAAGTCGGTGATCAGATCCACCCATTGGAAGGCGTAGGCATAGACATCCATGTTGATCAGCGAGGTATCCACGGGGGCGGCACGGTCCGCAGGTGTGCTTCCGGTGAAATGTAGGCCGGTCACCGCAAGGCGGCTGGCGTTGGAGTCGATGAAGGAGATGCACGTGCGGAAACCACTCCCGAAGCCGCTCGGTACCACACCGACATCGCCGGTTGGCAGGTTGGTGCTCGCGTCAATAGGCGCATAGCTCAGTAGGTCGCCGAAGTAGACGGAGGTGGTGAAGGTGTTGTCCGCGTCGAAATCATCCGGAAGATCCGCTTCTGCGGTGTACGTGATGATGTATGCTCCGGACAAGCTGGGTTGTGTGAATGCAGGGAGCAGGATCAACGTACTGTCACCAGGAGCCAGGTTCAGCGCTTCACCGACCTCATTGTACACCTCGGTCCCGTTCTGTGTGATCACCGCGCGGAGCCGGGCGCTGCTTTGGAGCTCTGAGCCGAAGTTGTGCACGTATCCGCCCAGCACGGCCCCGTATTCATCGGCGCTGCTCGCCAGAATGCTCGGGTACCCTGCTGCGGGAGGAACCATTACGTCATACACATCCATGCTCAAGTTCGTGGGGAAGGCGCCGTAATTGTTCCCGATGAACGCGGTCACCGGCTCCTGTTCCATCACCGAACGGATCGTGGCACCATCCGTTTGATTGATCATCACCACGGGGATGGTCACCTGTGCGCCGTAGTCCCCACCTTGCATGTTGATGTTCAGTGCATCGCTATTGCTGATCAGCAGGACAGCATCAGCACCGGCCTCTTGTGCGTGCAAGGCTTTCAAGGAGAAATTGCAGGATCCGCGATAGATCACCGCGATCTTGCCGTCCAGTTCTGCACCGTTCACCAGGGGTTCACAACCCAGCGAATCGGCCGCAGTACCATCGAAACCGAGGACCAGCTCCCTTTGTACGGCGTTCTCCGGTAGCAAAAGGTCGGGTACACTCCAACCGTTGGCCGCTGTAGCGTAGGTGTTGGCATAACTTCCTGCAATGGAATTCGGGGTAATGACCTGGACCACCACATCGCCTTGGCCGTAGCCTAAGGTGCACGTCAGTCCGAATGTGAGCGGGAGTAGATGTTTGAGCATGATGTTCCTGAAAAGTGTTTGTGCGGTTTGGGGTCCGAGAGAGTAGACCCGTCGATCGCAATTCTAACCATTTATCCTTACGCCAACGGATCGGGAGTGGGCCAATGTTGGTGTGCACTTCTTGGTGCTCATTAGGTTCGTTGATCCTCTATCAGGCATGGTAGTTGGTTGAGGATCAATGAATTGCATGTTGCTATTCAGGCGTAATGCTGTGGATCCTGAGCCGTTGTGCATGCCGTGTTGACCGGCTGTGGATTCTTCGAGGTACCCATATACCATTTCGTATTACTGAGCCGGTGATGAAGATCCGGCCGAGCTCAGCGATCTGTACCACTGGGGTGATAGCGTGAAAGGGTGCGAGGCATTTCACCTTCTCACGCTTTTCACCCTTTCACCTTTTCACCATTGGATCGATCGGTTCTTTCATGCCGTCTCAGTAAGGCGTAGGCTAGAGATGTGAAGGGATCGTTTCGCAGGACGATACGGCGGGGTCGTTGCATAGCATGGGCTAAGGAACGATCACGACGGAGAAATCATGCGGAAAGAGACCGAGTGGATCGGCCTACGCCATAGTGCGAATTGGTATTACAGACCGTGATCCCAGGTCTTTGACCACGTCGAAAGGATCCACGGGTGTATCGAACCGGACCTGGACCAAGACCACGGCTCCCAACCTTTCCCATTGTGCAATGGAGCCGGATCGGTGAGGCATCAATGTTTCTGGACCCTTGTGGTGTACACGTTCCCATCATGGATCACACGAACCTCCATGATGCCGGCGTGTTCCAGCGTGAGGTCGATCGGTATGCGGTTCACCCCCTGCGAGCCGGAAATGCTCCAACGATCGAGCATGCGCCCCTGCACATCCCAGATCGAGATCTCCACCGTTCCGGGCCGCGGAGCTTCAAAGCTCAATTCCGCGCGATCTCCTGCGGGGTTCGGGAACACATGGATCCTGGTACTCTCTTTCGCGAAGTGGGCCGTGAGCGTACCATCCGTTGCGAACGACCGCCTGAGGTGTGTGCTCGTGAATAGACTATCGGGTTCGCCACTGTAGCTCCAATGACTGAATCGGAATCCCGGAAGTGGTGTCACCTGCACATCGATGTCGTTCCCGTTGAAGTAGACCCCGTCGAATGGCATGGTTGGCTGAATGGTGTTCACCTGCATGGTGCCCGCGCCGCGTGGGAACATGTCGAACCGGAGTTGCGCTGTATTGGGAAGGTCGTACCACGCCAGTACATCTTCACGCATGTACCCGGCACGAAGTCGGATCCATTCGGGGATCACTTGCCCGCTTTGTTCATGCCAAATGGATGGGTTCGTGCCCCACCGTTGGAAATGACGTGGGATCTCATGTGCGATGGTGGCACGGATCCGGTCGTTCTCGGCCATCAACGCATCCGCTTTCAAGCAGGTGTTCATCAGGTCGGCCAGTCGGTTCAAGAATGAACGCCTGAACTCCGGACGTTGGATCAGGCTCTGGTAGATCTCCGCATGGATGAACCCCTCCCGATGGACATGGACCCAGTAGAACATGTCGAAGTCGTTGGGTATCCACGGCGCTGCGTTCATCGTGGCATCCAAATCGTACATCAAGTAGCGCCATTTACCCCGGTGGATCGATGGTTTCCAGTACTTCAGGTTGTTCGATGGCCAGTCCGAGTTCCCGGCGAACATCTCTAGTGCGAAATAGTCGATGAAGCTCTTCAGGTCCATCAGGCTGTCGACACGGGCGAAGTGCAGGTCGTCGCTCATGTCATGCGAGCGTATGAATTGTTGGAGTGAGTCGAAGTGGAGGCTGTCTCCCTGGATCACGTGGTTCTCTTCGTCCATGATCAGCAACGCGTCCGGATCCATGCTGTGGTTCGTGGCCAAGTAGTCCTTGTCCACACGCTCGCGGATATTGTGGATACCCCAATAGTTGCCGTTGATGTACACCACACTCGGTTTGAATCCCAGCACATCGATGTCCAGACCCGCGTGCAGCGCCACTTGGTGGAAGAAGCCATCGCGGTAGTGTGCCTGGCACCAGTCGCTGCCCGAGTTGCGGAGAATGATGCGCTTGAAGGTCTCCAACGCGGGCTTTTCGGGGAAGAATCCGTGGCCGATCCCATCCGATCCAAAATGGTCACGGGCGGTGAGCCGTAGTGGCCGCTGCGGCTTGTTCCGTGAGGATCGGCCACCATGGATGCGGAGTTCCACATCCTGGTCGATGCGTCGTACACCAAGCTCATCAAAGTACTCGAACCTGACCCCGATGCCCCGCTCATCCCAGAAGTTGGCGCCCCAATGCGGGTAGACCGTGTCCGCCTCTGGCCCCAGCATGTAGAGGCCGAGGGTGTCGTCGAACATGCTGTCGGGGTCCATGCTGAGTGAGACAACGGGGAGCCGGGTCTGCTCGTTCAAGAGGAAGGTGCCCGCGATCGTGGGGGAGTCGAGGTGACCGGGACGTCGTGCAAAGGCCTTCAAGACCGTGGTGCTAGTGAGCTGTATGGCGCCCGTATAGATCGCGGAAGAGCTGGTCGGCTCGCTGCCGTCCCAGGTCATGTGGACCGTACAATCCGGTGCTACGGTTAGGCCCACAGGAAGCGGGCCCGGCTTGACCCCCGGGGGAGTGCTGAAATGGGGCACCGGTGCATATCCCGGATAGCCCGGGCTGGTGTTCGGCTGCCCCGGGGTGGGCTGGTCGTGGATACGGATGGTGCCGCTGCCATCGCGTGCCGCGCTGTGGTTGGGACGGAGTGCGGGTAGTGGGAACACATCCACAGGGGCGAATGCCGAGGAGCTCAGAACGATCTCTTCACCCGCCGCATCCAGCTTGAATGGGAAGTGCATGCCATCGCTGTTGTCCAGGCCATGGAACAGCACGAGGTAGCCGCCGGCTTCAAGCGTCTGGTTCGGTAGCGACCATTGATCAGGGTGGAAACGATCATCACTCAGGAACAGGCCGGTCAGCTCTACCGCTTCGGTCCCTTGGTTATGCAGCTCGATCCAGTCCGGGGTATCCCCGAACGGATCCTGGATCAGATCGAGGTTCTTGCTGCACGCCTCGCTGATCACCAGCTGCCCATGGCCATACATGCTCATGAGGATCGTTAACGCAGCGGCGAGGAAACGTGCCATCATGGGGAGTTGACGATGGAGGCGACGCGGGGTCAATGCTTGAACCGTACGAATAGCCGCCCGAAGTTATCGCTGTCCTTGTCGATCCGGTGGTACATCTTCTTGATATGGGGTTGTTGCAGGAATCGGATCACCTTCTTCTTCAACTGGCCGCTGCCCTTGCCGGGAATGATCTCCACGATGGGGATGCGCTTGTCCACGGC
>SSGN01000001.1 GCA_008016945.1 Flavobacteriales bacterium | reverse complement strand
GTGTAGCATCACCCCACCCGCAACATCCCCCACACCACCCGATCGATGGGTAGGGAAAGCTCCTCCTCCCGCCCACCGGCGATGGGCAGCCAGCGGAACACCTCCTGGTCGCCCGGACCGGCAACGCCCGTGAAGGGAACCTGTACCACGGGGATGGCCGCAGGATCGGATACCCGGAAGGTGTAGTACACGCTCACCACCTGCATGGGTGTGCCATGGAACGCGCTCTGCTGGAAGAAGTCGGTGGTGTAGAAGTGCTCCAGGTCCAGGGCGTGCACACCGATCTCCTCACGGATCTCGCGCACCAAGCAATCCTTGAGGCCCTCACCGAACTCCAATCCACCGCCCGGGAACTTGGTGATCCGTTGTCCCTTGATCAGCTCATCGGAAACGAGTACGCACCCATCATGCACAAGCAGGCCGTAGACGCGGAGGGTGAATGCCATGATGATCAGGGGATCGGGCCATCAAAGAAATGCATGGAACGCTGATGCTGCTGATGGAACGGAAACGCATGGACCATCGCCCTGCGGATCCGCGGTATCCCTATCGCAGTCCGCGCCGTCCGTGTTCTACGCCGCCCGAGCAGCCCGCAACATCTCCCTCTTCCCGGGTGGTCCTGGCAAGCGTTGCACCAGAAAGCCCGCCTGCTGCATGGTGCGGCGCACCTCCCCTTTGGCGCAATAGGTAACGAGCACACCTCCCGGGCGCAAGGCGCGGAACATGCGTTGGAACACCTCGAGCGTCCACATCTCCGGCTGCACCATGGGGGCGAAAGCATCGAAGTAGATCAGATCGGCCATGCCCTCGGCGTTGAATTGCTGCACGGCCATCGGAAGCTTCTGGAAACGGAGACCGCCGAACGGCTCCCAGGGCGCATCGTGCATGCCGGTCATACGTTCGACGAAGGGATCGTGAAGACCTGGCCAAGCCAACTCCTGGCAATGATCCAGTGCCACGAGTTGTTCGGCGGACAAGGGGAAAGGCTCCAGGGCCGTGTAGTTGGCGGTGAGCTTGCCCTCCAAGCACCGGATCCAGGTGAGCAGCAGGTTGAGGCCGGTCCCCAAGCCCACTTCGAGCACATCCACATGGGGTCGACCCAGATGCATCAACCCCATTTCGATGAACACATGGGTGCTTTCCTGAATGGCGCCGTGGGTGCTGTGGTACCGTTCGTTCAGCCGTGCGTTGTACAAGGTGAACGACCCATCGGCGGTGCGCTCGGGAGTAAGGGCTGGAGCGGTGCTGGCCATGCGGCGAAGATACCCGAGGGCCCGGTGAGGCGCCCGCTCACGGCAGGAGTACACGCTGTGACCAGGCCGATCCATCGGCCGTGCGTACGGATAGGACATAGACTCCGGTAGGGATCCCTGAGGTATCGATGGTCACCGTGGTGCCCTCCGCTTGTTGACGTACGAATGACCGGCCGGTGGCATCCAGCAGATCGATGGTACGGAAACCACCAAGCTCCGTGGAAAGCACCAAGGCCCCTACCCGTTGGCTTACACGCATGTTCGGATGCAGGTGCTCGTCGCGACCGATGCCGGTGGCCACCCCTTGGAACTGTAGGTCGTCCAGGGTGAGCTGGGTGCCCACACCCATGATCGCGGCATCGCTGGAACTGATGATGATCACGGCAGAGTCGGGGACCTCCTCGTTCACGTAGGTGATGGGCACGGTGAAATCGGTCCATGCGGTGGCCTCCTCGCTCCAGGCGAGGTAGCCGCTGCCCAGGAAGGCGCGTACCCCCGTGATCGGATCGCGCCGCATCATACTCACGGTGATGATGCCCGCATCGCCCTCCTCCCCGGCGTGGAACTTGAGCTTCCCGACCAAGCTCGCCGCTCGGGTGGACCATGGGAAACCTTCGCCGTTGAACGACCCGGAAACCGCAGCGGCGGCCATCACGGTACCAGCCACCTGGCGGGTGGTCATCCGCATGGCATAGGCCCCGGAATGACCAGGCACACGCTCGTTCATCGGTTCTCCCGGAGCGGATACCGCGTTCAGGGTGGCCCAACCCAGCGGCACCATCGGTGTGGTGGAGGGGTCCCATTGCTCGAACCCACTGTTGGGGATCTGGGCGTGGACGATCGCTGGAATGCACAAAGCCAGGGCCCATGCCCCGGAACGGAGGAGTAATGGTGTGGTCATGCTCCAAATGTCCAACGGACTGACGAACGGTGCTGGCGAGAACAAGGACCGGTCGGTCCGTAACAGCGATCCGCGAAGCTTGAACGAGGCCTGCCGGGTCGGCCAGGGATCGTAACGCGCTACGGGCGGTGCGGCCCTTCACCGGAACGGTGTTGATAGCTCGACCCAGGGCCGCCCACACGCATGGAGGGCGACCATAGCTTTGTGCCCATCACCAGCGAAACCCATGGCCAAGAAGAACAGTCCGAAGAAGAAGAGCACCGGCAAGTCCATCCTCACCAAGGAGTCCATGGCCTTCATGGAACGCTACCTCAACAATGCTTCGCCCACCGGGTTCGAGAGCGCGGGCCAGAAGCTCTGGTTGGACTACCTGAAGCCGTACGTGGACGACCACCTGGTGGATCCCTATGGCACCACGGTGGGCATCATCAACCCCGACGCGAAGTACAAGGTGGTGATCGAGGCGCATGCCGACGAGATCAGCTGGTTCGTGCACTACATCACCAAGGAGGGTTTCATCTACGTGCGGCGCAACGGCGGCAGCGACCATATCATCGCCCCCAGCAAGCGGGTGAACATCCACACGGACAAGGGCATCGTGAAGGCGGTGTTCGGCTGGCCCGCGATCCATGTGCGGAACGGGAAGACCGAGGTCACCCCTTCGTTGGACAACATCTTCCTGGATTGCGGCTGCAGCAGCAAGGAGGAGGTGGAGAAGCTGGGGGTGCACGTGGGCTGCGTGATCACCTTCGAGGATGAATTCATGGTGTTGAACGAGCGCAATTTCTGCGGTCGTGCGTTGGACAACCGCATGGGCGGATTCATGATCGCCGAGGTGGCCCGGCTCCTGAAGGAAAGCCGCACGAAGCTTCCCTTCGGGCTGTACATCACCAACAGCGTACAGGAAGAGGTGGGCCTGCGCGGGGCGGAGATGATCGTGGAACGCATCAAGCCGGACCTGGCCATCATCACAGACGTGACGCACGACACGCAGACACCGATGATGAACAAGATCCAGAACGGCGATATCGCCTGTGGCAGCGGACCGGTGCTCTGCTACGGTCCCGCGGTACACAACAACTTGCTGAAGCACATCGTGCAATGCGCCCAGAAGGAGAAGCTCCCCTTCCAACGCATCGCCGCCAGCCGTGCCACGGGAACCGACACCGACGCCTTCGCCTACGGTGCGGCCGGCGTACCCAGTGCGCTGATCAGCCTGCCCCTGCGCTACATGCACACCACGGTGGAGACCGTTCACCGGGACGATGTGGAGAACGTGATCAAGTTGATCCTCGCTGCGGTGAAGGGCCTGAAACCCGGTACGGACATGCGCTACTTCAAGTAGCCCATGAAGTGGACGTTGGGCGATAACGCCGTGGATGGGATCCGCTTCGTGCTGGTTGGTGCGGGCAGCCTCCTGGTGTTGCGCCTGACCTACGCCGGGATCCACCGTGCCCTGGCCGGATCGGGGGGCGATGCCTTGGCCACGGCCTGTGCCGCGTTCCAGCACGGCTATTGGACCACCGACCCATACATGGTGGTGGCCGGCGCTCCGGGAGGCGTTGGCCCTCGCCTGGCATTGGCCATGGTGGTGAGCGTGGGCGCGGCCTCGGTGCTGGCCTTCACGGTGTACCTGACCCTTCGGCTGGCGCGGCGGGCGGCGCTGCCCGTGGCCGTGGGCACCATGCGGGCGGCCCTTCTGCTCTTCGTCGGTTGGTCCCTTTACGCGGCGCTGATGCTTCCACCGGCCTACGCCCGTTTCGCCCCGGACGGTATGGTGGTGCACCGGCAGGCGAGCCTGTTCCACGAAGTGAGCCTTCCCTGGGGCAGCCGCGAAGCCCGCTATGCCTGGGACCAGGTACAAGGCTTCGAGATCCGCTCCATGGCCGATGGCGCACAGGCGGTGGCACGCCTCACCGCGGGCAGCGATGTACCCCTCACCACCGGCATCACCCTGGGCGTTGAGGACCTCGTGCGCGAGTTGAACCTCTGGAAGAGCCACGCCGGGCAGCCGTGAACCACACGCCCCCCGGAGCGACCGCGAGGTACAGGAGCGTGGAACCGCCCGCAACAGCGTTGCCCTAGGATCCGGTCGTACAACTGCGCAGCGGGCAACCGGCTTTTTCTTTTCCTCTTCACTTTTCCTCTCACTTCTTCTCTTCTTCACTTTTTCACTTTTTTCTCTTTTTCACTTCCTTTTCTCATCCTCTCCGCTCCGCCAACCGGATCAGTCCATGCAGCGACCGTTTCTTTCTCACGCACTGATCTCTTCCTCCGAACGGATGATACCTGGCGCTCCTGTTCGTCGGGACGAGACACGACGATGACACCGGGGCGGAGTTCATGGAGGTCCCCTAACTTGCCCGCATGCGTGTGCGGTTCATCAAAGCGACCGAGGCCTACGCACTCCGGCTGCTGGTGCTGCGTCCGGGCGGTGTCGAGGCGGATGTGCACTTTGCGAACGACCGGCTGGAAGGAGCGTTCCACCTGGGCGTGCTCCGGGCCGACGACCTCATCGGCGTGGGCTCCTTCTACCCGGAGGCGCACCCCGCGTTGAAAGGTTGGAAACAATACCGCTTGCGCGGCATGGCCGTCCATCCCGACCACCAACGACAAGGTGCGGGCGACCTGTCGCTCCGCTTTGGCATGGACCACCTGAAGACACAGCACGCCGACCTGCTGTGGTGCAACGCACGCCTCACGGCCGTGCCGTTCTACGCGCGGCTGGGCCTCGAAGTGCAAGGTGCGGCGTTCGACATCCCAGGGATCGGCCTGCATCAGGTGATGAGCTGTCGGATATGAGCCGCTTGGGGTAGTTTCGTGCCATGCCCCTACCTCGCACCGACCGGCTGCTGCTCCTCGGGCTGGTGGTGGTCAACCTGGTCTTGAAGCTGGCATGGTCGGGGGTGAACGAGCTGGCGCACGACGAGCCCTTCACGGTGTTCTGGTCGCAACGGCCCTGGAACGAGCTATGGGCCATGTTCCGTACGGAGAACAACCCGCCGCTGTACTTCCTGGTGATCAAGGCCTGGAGCGCCGTGGTCCCGTTCGAGGCTTCGTGGCTGCGCGTGCCATCGGCGGCATGCAGTGCGCTTGCGGTGTGGCCGCTGTTCCTACTGGCGCGCCACTTCGGTAGCCGGGGTGCGGCACTCCTTGCGGGGCTCCTCTTCACCTTCAGCAACTACCACTATGGGTTCGCGCATGAAGTAAGGGCCTATCCGCTCTTCACGCTGCTCACCAACACCAGCCTCTTGCTGTTGGTGCGCACCACGCAACGGCCCGGGTCGGCGGTGCAGGGCATGCTCCTGCTCACCCTGCTGAACCTGACCCTGGTGTACACGCACTTCTTCGGCTGGCTGGTGGTGGGCCTGCAAGGACTGCTGGTCCTCGCGCTCCCCATGCTTCGCCCCCTGCGCAGGAGCTTCCTTTTCGGGACGGTGCTCACGGCGATCGGGTTCCTGCCGTACGCCCTCGTCTTCACAGGACGCATGTCGCAGAGCGTGGTGCAGGGCACCTGGCTCGCCCCGCCCGTTCCGGAGGAACTGTACAACATGGTGTGGCGTTGGAGCAATGCTCCGGTGCTCGCCGTGGTCTTCTTGGCGTTCATCGTGGCCGCCTGGTGGAAGGACCGCCTGCGTTCGGTCGGCCTGCGCTTCGCGGTGCTCTGGGCTTTCGTGCCGTTGCTGGGCATGTTCATGGTGAGCTTCGTGGTGCCGATGTTCCTGGACCGTTACCTGGTGTTCGCGGCCCCTGGATTCGCCCTGCTGGTGGCGCTTTCGGTGGAGATCCTGTTCCCCAACGCCCCCCTGCGGACCGGGGTGTTCGCGGCCCTCGGCCTGGGCATGGCCGCCACCTTCACCCCCTGGAAGGACTCCGGCCTGCACCCGAGCCAGGTGGTGCGCGTGGAGCAAGCGCTCTGCGGAGGCTCTTGCTCCGTGGAGGTGCTGCCGCGTTGGTACTGGATCACCCACCTGGCCGCGCAGGATCCGCGGTCGCTACAGCTCCCTACCGCCCAGCACATGGCCTACCGCTCCGAAGTCGGAAGGCCGGGCGCGGCCCAGGTGCCAGCGGCCCCACCGGATACCGTGCCCGTGGCCCTGGTGATCGACGCGGGCGCCCATTGGGTGGACCCCGAGCGGCGCTGGTACCGGGAACTGCGGGCCATCTACCCCCGGGTCGACTCCGTGGAGGCCACCCCGAAGGTGTGGGTGTACCGGTTCAGCCGCTGAGGCTGCTCATCCAGCCTTCCAACCGTTCGTGGATCCCGGGTCCACCATTCGTCACCTCCACCCACCTTTGCGGACCAGACCCCAAGACCCAACCTATGATCAACCTTCCCAAGTGTGCGACCGGCCTGGCCACCGTATTGGCAGGCAGCCTCCTGCTCACCGCGTGTGGCGGAAACCAGGAGAAACCGACCTCGACCTCGACCTCGGCCCCACCGCCCACCATCCCCATGAAGGACTTCTTCAAGAACCCGGAGAAGGCCAGCTTCCGCATCAGTCCGGACGGGCAGTACATCAGCTACACCGCGCCGTGGAAGAACAGGATGAACATCTTCGTGCAGAAGGTAGGCAGCACCGAGACCGTGCAGGTGACCACCGACACCGTGCGCGACATCGGCCGACACTTCTGGAAGGGCGATCGCATCCTGTACAGCCGCGACATCAACGGCGACGAGAACTTCATCGTGTTCAGCGCCAGCATCGACGGCAAGGACGTGAAAGCCCTGACCCCGGAGAAAGGCGTGGTGGCCGGTGTGATGGACGACCTCGATGGCGTTGCCGGCATGGAACAGACCGTGATGGTGCAGATGAACGAGCGCAACCCGCAGGTGTTCGACCCCTACCTGGTGAACATCGTTACCGGAGAGCGGAAGCCGGTGTACGACAACAGCAAGGACAACTACGAGGCGTGGATCACGGACCACAACGGGGTGATCCGCATGGCCACCAAGACCGATGGGGTGAACACCTCGATCTTCTATCGCGCCACGGAGAAGGATCCCTTCACCCTGTACCTGACCACGGGCTTCAAGGATAGCTGGAGCCCCCAGATGTTCACCTTCGACAACAAGAACCTGATCGTGAACCATAACCTGAACGACCGGGACAAGACCGCGATCGTGGAGTGGGACCTCGAAGGGAAGAAAGAGATCAAGGTGATCGCGGAGAACGCGGACTACGACATGGGCAATGTGAGTTACAGTAAGAAGCGGAAGGTGCTGACCATGGCCACCTGGACAGGAGCCAAGAGCGAGCGTCTCTTCCTGGACAAGGAGACCGAGGCCATGTACGCCAAGCTGGCCCCGAAATTCAATGGCGTGGAATATTGGATCTATGGCGAGGACGACAGCGAAACGAAATTCCTCGTGTGGGCCGGTAGCGATCGCGACCCAGGCACATACTACAGCTACGACAGCACCACGGACGACCTGAAGGAGCTGGCGAAGTTGCGCCCCTGGATCGATGCCGCGCAGATGGCCAGCATGGAACCGATCACCTACCAGAGCCGCGATGGCCTCACCATCCATGGCTACCTGACCCTGCCTGCGGGCCGCGAAGCGAAGGACCTTCCGCTGGTGGTGAACCCCCATGGTGGCCCTTGGGCACGCGACGAGTGGGGCTTCAACCCGGAGGTACAGCTGCTGGCCAACCGGGGCTACGCCGTGCTGCAGATGAACTTCCGTGGCAGTACCGGCTACGGACGGGAGTTCTGGGCCGCAAGCTTCAAACAATGGGGTAAGACCATGCAGAACGACATCACCGACGGTGTGGAATGGCTGACCAAGAGCGGCAAGGTGGATCCGGCACGGGTGGCCATCTACGGTGCCAGCTACGGCGGCTACGCCACCCTGGCGGGCATCACCTACACCCCCGACCTGTACGCCGCTGCGGTGGACTACGTGGGCGTGAGCGACCTGTTCACCTTCCAACGCACCATCCCTCCCTACTGGGCTCCGTTCCGGGCGATGATGTTCGAGATGGTGGGCGACCCGGTGAAGGACAGCCTCCTGTTGGATGAAGCCTCGCCGGCACGCCATGCCGACCGGATCAAGACCCCCTTGTTCATCGCGCAAGGGGCCAACGACCCGCGCGTGGTGAAGGCCGAAAGCGACCAGATGGTGGCCGCACTGAAGGCCCAAGGTGTGGACGTGGAATACATGGTGAAGGACAACGAAGGCCACGGCTTCCACAACGAGGAGAACCGCTTCGACTTCTACACCGCCATGGAACGATTCCTGGACCAGCACATCGGCAGCGGGTACAAGCCCAAGGCCACGGCGGAGGCGAAATGATCGCCCCCTCCCCCTGAACGAACGGCGCCCCCACCAGGTCGCCGTTCCTTTTTCGGAGGTGCACCCTTCTTGACGGTCCATGTCGATCGATACGTTGGCAGCTGCACCACCCAGGCACCGGAACACCGTCACCCTTCGTCATTCCAGCGAACGAGGATCCTCGCTTCCAAGAATGGGCGGAAAGTCCGTGCCCACGACCGCCGCGCATCGGTAACTTGCCATGAACCCCACCACCCCCATGCGGAAACTCGCCCTCATCACCCTGGTGCTCTTGCGGTCGCTCGGCGGCTGGGCACAGGTGGTGATCAACGAGGTAAGCCACTCGAACTACTCCGATCACGCCGATGGCACGGGGGAATACGAGGACTGGATCGAACTGTACAACACGGGTGGGTCGGCCGTGGACCTAACGGGGTGGTACCTGAGCGACAGCCAGAACAACAACACGAAGTGGGCCTTCCCGGCGGGTGCGTCCATCGGTGCCAACGCGTTCCTGGTGGTCTATTGCGATGGGCGCAACACCACCGTGGGCGCCGAACACCACACCAGTTTCAAGCTGAACCAGACCAGCGCGGAATGGGCCGTGCTCAGCGATCCTTCGGCCACCATCGTGAGCGACTACGAGATGACCCTGCGCACCCAGATGAACCACAGCCGCGGGCTGGACGTGGACGGGACCGGTTCGTGGGCGCTCTTCCTGAACCCCACCCCCGGGGCCAGCAACGTCGGGGCCGTACCGGAATATGCGCCGCGTCCGCAATTCGGCACCCCCTCGGGCGTACATACGGGCCCCGTTTCCGTGGCCCTGAGCGCCCCTGCGGGGAACACCATCCGCTACACCCTGGATGGCACCACCCCCACCGCCACCGCTACGGCCTACAGCGGCCCCATCGCCATCAACGCCACCACGGTGGTACGTGCGCGCTGCTTCAGCACCACGGCCAACGTCCCGCCCAGCGCCATCGAGACCCACACCTACCTGATCGGTGCGGGCCACACGGTGCCCATCATCTCCCTGGCCGGCGACGACATCCTCACCCTGTTGAACGGCACGCAGAACGAACCCATCGGCAGCCTGGAGTACTTCGGCCCCGATGGGCAACTGCGATCTTCGTCCACCGGCGACATGAACGAGCATGGCAACGACTCATGGGCGTACGATCAACGGGGCATCGACTACGTGAGCCGCGACCAGTTCGGCGACAACGACGCGCTGCATCATCCCATCTTCCGCACCAAGACCCGGAACCACTACCAACGGCTGATCCTGAAGGCCGGCGCCAGCGACAACTACCCCTTCGAGAACGGTGGCGCGCACATCCGCGATGCCTTCGTACAAGCCCTCTCGCAGCTGAGCGACCCGAAGCTCGACGAGCGCAGCTACGAGCCGTGCGTACTCTATGCGAACGGGAACTACTGGGGGGTGTACGAGATCCGGGAGAAGGTGGATGATGCGGACTTCACCGACGAATACTACGACCAACCCGCGGACCAGCTCCATTTCCTGAAGACGTGGGGCGCCACCTGGGCTGAATATGGCGGCAATGCCGCGGAGAACGACTGGGATGCCGTGCGCAACCACATCCTCTCCAACGACATGGGAGATGCCGCCGCCTTCGCGACCATGGAGAGCCAGTACAACTGGAAGAGCCTGGTGGACTACGTGGTACTGAACAGCCAAACGGTCTGCGCCGACTGGTTGAACTGGAACACGGCCTGGTGGCGTGGTCTGAACCCGGATGGCGATGGGCGACGTTGGCGATACGCGCTCTGGGACATGGATGCCACCTTCGGGCATTACACCAACTTCACGGGTATCCCGGACCAGACCGCCGCTGCCGACCCTTGTAACCCGGAATTCCTCCCCGACCCCGGTGGCCAGGGGCACATCCCCATCCTGGAGAAGTTGATGAACGAGAGCGAGACCTTCCGCAACTACTACATCAACCGGTACATCGACCTCAACAACACCGTGTTCACCTGCGACCACATGATCGGTCTGCTGGACAGCCTGGTGGCCCTGATCGAACCGGAGATGCCGGGGCACATCGCGCGCTGGGGTGGCAGCATGGGCGAATGGCAGGGCAACGTGCAGGCCATCCGCGACTTCATCACGGACCGATGCGTATTGATCACCGAAGGGTTACAGGACTGCTACGACGTGGAAGGCCCCTATCCCGTGGTGTTCAACGTGGACCCTCCGCTCAGCGGCGAGATCGCCATCAACTCCCTGCAACCATCGGTATACCCGTTCAGTGGGCAGTACTACGGCGGCATCAACACCAACCTGGCACCGGTACCGGCCAATGGCTACATCTTCAGCCATTGGGAGGTGTTCAGCACCAACACCATCCTGCCCAGCACCACGGACTCGTTGGTCACCATCGACATCCTCACGGCCGACAGCATCGTGGCCCACTTCGTACCGCCGGTCCGGTATGACGTGGTATTGGACGTGGAACCGCGTGTGGAACACGCGGCCATCCTCTTCAACGGTGTCACCTACACGGACTTCCCCGCCACGGTGAGCGTACCCAAGGACACGGAAGTGAGCTTCACGATCGCCCCGCCCATGTACTACGACTTCCGGTACTGGACCCTGGCCCACAACGCACCGATCCCGAACGACAGCTCCTTGGTCACCTTATCAACCGTAGTGAGCGGGCCGGACACCATCGTGGCCCACCTGCTGGCGCAAGAACACGCGTTCTATGTACCCAACAGCTTCAGCCCGAACGGCGATGGGATCAACGACACGTTCAGGCCGATCGCGCGTGTGGTCGAAGTGAAGAGTTACGACCTGCGCATCTTCGACCGTTGGGGACGGGCGATCCACACCAGCACCGACCCGGACGCAGGATGGGACGGGAGCTTCGGCGGAACCGTGGTGCCCATGGGGGTGTATGCCTACCGCGCCTATGCGGTGGACGCCGTGAAGCAGGAGGCATACGAGATCCACGGGCACGTCACCGTGATACGTTGAGCCCCGGAAGTGCATGCTCCTGCGTTCAGGGAAGCACCTTGCCCGGATTCATGATCCCCTGCGGGTCGAAGAGTCGTTTGATGCCGGCCATCAGTCGCAGTGAGGTACCGTCGAAGGCGATATCCATGTACGGCCGTTGCACCAGCCCGATGCCATGCTCGCCACTGAGCGTGCCACCCAAGGAGACCGTGAGCTGGAACAACTCGCGGATCGCGGTGGACAGGCCGTTCGTCCAGAACCCTTCGGGCACGCCCTCCTTGATGATGTTGATGTGCAGGTTGCCATCGCCGGCATGGCCATAGCAGATGGAGCGGAAACCGTACCTGGTGCCGATGGCCTTCACGCCTTCGAGCAGCTTGGGCAGGGCGTATCGGGGCACCACGGCATCCTCCTCCTTGTAGATGGCATGGGCCTTCACGGCCACGGGCACGTTGCGCCGTAGCCGCCACAGGGCATCCTTCTCGGCGCTGGTCTCCGCGAAGAGCACCTCACCGCAACCATGGGCCTCCATCACTTCCAGGATGGTGGTGCACTCGTTCATCAGCACCTCCTCGTGCACGCCGTCCACCTCGACCAGCAGATGGGCCTGCACCTCGGCGGCCACGGCGATGTTGATCCCCGGCACATGCTGCAAGGTGAAATCGATGGCATCGCGTTCCATGAACTCCAGGGCACTGGGGGTGATGCCCGCACGGAACACGGCGCTCACGGCCTCACACGCGCGCGCAGCGCTCTCGAACGGCACCAGCATCAGGCGCGAGGCCTTGGGCTTGGGGAGCAACCGCAACACGGCCTTGGTGATGATGCCCAGCGTGCCTTCGCTACCCACGAACAGGCGCGTGAGGTCGTACCCGGTGGCGTTCTTCAACGTATTCGCACCGGTGCGGATCACCTCCCCGTTGGCGAGCACCACTTCGAGGTTGAGGACGTGATCGCGTGTGACACCATACTTCACGGCACGGGGTCCACCGGCGTTCTCGGCCAGGTTGCCGCCAAGGGTGCAGCTGCCTTTGCTGCTGGGGTCTGGTGCGTAGTACAGGCCTTTGGCCTCCACGGCATCCATCAGCGCCTGGGTGATCACCCCAGGCTGTACGGTCACTTGCAGGTTCTTCTCGTCGATGTGTTCGATGCGGTCCATACGGTCCAGCGCAAGCCCCACCCCGCCGTACACACAGAGCGCGCCACCACTAAGCCCCGTGCGCCCACCAATGGGGGTGATGGGCAGGTTGTGCTGTGCACACACCTTCACGATACGTGCCACCTCTTCGGTGGTCCGGGGCCGCACCACCACATCGGGCGGATGCATCAGGTCCTCGGTCTCGTCGTGGCCATAGTAGCGCAAGTCCTCGGCCGAGAGGAGCATGTCACCTTGGTCCAGCGCGGCACGCAAGGCGTCCAGCGCAGCATCGTTCACCGTTCCGAAAGGCATGGGGCGTTGGTGTGGGCGCGGTCCTTCGGCGCCGCAACGAAAGTAAACCTCACCGTACCAAGGTCACGTGGCCTTGGAAGTCGCGCGCATCACCATCGCGTTCCACGATCACCTTCCACACGTACACGTCCACCGGCGACTCCTTGCCGTTGCGGGTGCCGTCCCAAGCAGCGGAGCGGTCGCGCGTCTCGTAGATCGGCAGGCCCCACCGGTCGTAGATCAGGAGCCTGTAGTTCCACCCGACGAAGCCGTTGAGCACCGGCCTGAAGGTGTCGTTCCGCGTATCGTTGTTCGGGGTGAAGGCGTTGGGCACGAAGATGTGCGGATCGCCGGGCACGAAGAGCGCCGTGCAGACCGTATCCGGACAACCCACCTCGTTCACCGCCACCAGGCAAACGGTGAAGCCCCCTCCATCGGCCGGGAACACATGGATCGGATGCCGAACGGAGGAAAGCTCGCCATCACCGAAGTCCCAGGCGTAGGAGACGGCACCTTCGCTCTCGTTGCGGAAATGCAAGGCATGTGCGATGTTCTGGAGCGTATCGTACCGGAAAGCGGCCAACGGGCGCTCCATGATCACCGCGGCGGCCGGGGACAACAACGTATCGGCGCAGCCACCCGCTCCTTGCACGATCAGCCGCACATCATAGGTGCCCGGCACATCGTACGTATGCGCGGGGAACGCCGTGTTCGATGTGGTGCCATCACCGAAGTCCCAGGCGAACGACTCCCCATTGGTGGACGTGTTCTGGAAGGTGATCGGATAGCCGGCGCAGCCTGGGCGTGGCTCAGCGTAGAACGCAGCCTGCGGCGTGGGGTACTGCACGAAGGTGGCCGACGCCACATCCTGGCAGCCGAACTGGTTGGTGGCGGTGAGGGTGATGGTGTAGGTGCCCGGCTCGGTATACGTGGCCGTGGGTTGATTCAGGTCCGAGGTGGTGCCATTCCCCAGGTCCCAGGTGTAGCCGATGGCGCCCTGCGAATCGTTGATGGTCTGTACCGAGGTCTCCGGCCCGCAGGAGGTGGTCGGCGAGAGGGAGAACACCGCATCGGGTCTGGGGTGTGCCACCACCTGTGCGTAGGCTGTATCGGCACAGCCGTTCAAAGCCTCCGCGACCAGCCACACATCATAGGTGCCCGCCGTGGTATAGGTATGGAAAGGTGCCGTGGAGGCCGAGGTATTGCCGTCGCCGAAATCCCATTGGCTGAAATCGGCACCGGTGGTGGTGTTCTCGAACGCCACTTCGAGGTCGATACAGCCGCTGCTCGGCGATGGTGTGAAACCGGCCACCGGCGTGGCCCGCACCTCCACCGGATGCGACACGGTGCTGGTACACCCATTATTGATGGCGGTGGCGGTGAGCGCGACATCGAAGGTCCCACTGGTGCTGAAGACGTGGACGGGATCGGTGAGCACGGAGGTGGTCCCATCATCGAAATCCCAGTTCAACGCGCTCACACCGACCACATCGGCATCGAACTGGAACGGCTCTCCGGCACAGGCCATCGCCGGGGTGTAGCTGAAATCGATCGGGGGACCGGAGAGTACGGTGATCGCGGTGGAATATGTGTCGTAACCACAACCGTAGGCGAACAGTTCGATGGTGTAGGTGCCGGGCACGGTATAGGTCCAGGAAAGGTCGTGCTGATCGCTCACATTGCCATCGCCCAGGTCCCAATAGAAGGTGGTATCGCCGACGGAGTACTGCGTCAGGTTCACCGTGAGGGGTGCACAACCCTGTACGGGATCGGCATTGAAGAAGGCGTTCACCTGGTTGGGCAGGATGGTGATCGGCCGGTAGGCCGTGTCGGTACCGCAGCTATTGCTGGCGATCAAGGTCACGATCACGTTCACCGGATCTTCATCCGCAGCATAGGCGTGGGTCACCACCGGTCCCGGATCGGTGCTGGAGGTGCCATCGCCGAAGAACCATTGGAACGCCGTGGGCGCCCCGATGCTGGCATTGCCGAACGGCACATCCGCAAAGGCGCAATACTCGTTCAGGTTGGGACCGAAGAGCGCGATGGGCTGCGGCAGCACGGTGACCGGTGCGGTGGCCACGGCCTGCCCGCAGGTGTTGGCCACCGTGAGCGAGACCGTATAGGTGATCGCATCGGCAGGGTCCGGAGGGAAGACGAACGGCGGCGGGTCGGGATCGGCCGATCCACCGAAGCCGCCGAACTCCCAGGCGAAGGAGAGACCATCACCAGTAGCTCCGTTGGTGAACTCCACTTCGAGCGGGCCACAGCCGGTGTCCGCGCTCAGGGTGATGGTGGCCGTCGGCACATCCCACACATCGACCACGCTGTACGTGGTATCGCGGCAATTGGCACCGGTAATGGCGATAAGGCGGACATCATAGGTCCCAGTGGCCGAATAGATGTGCTGTGGCGAGGCGGAATAAGAGCCGGTGCCATCGCCGAAGTCCCACTCGAAGGTCGTGGCTCCCGTGCTGTTGTTGGTGAAAGGGAAGGCCGCGTTGGCACAGGCCACCGGATCATGGGACATGTCAGGCACGGGCAACGGGTTCACGGTGACCGTGGTGGCGTCGGCGTTGCTGCATCCGGTGCTCGGATCGGTGTAGTCGTACACCACGGGATTCCCGCCGGGCAAGGCGAGCAAAGGGTCGAAGTTCCCAGCGGCATCCACGCCCGTACCGCTCCAAACTCCACCTGCGGGTGTGGCCGAAAGCACCTGCACCCCTCCATCCAGACAAACGGCGATGGCATCACCGGCATCGACCACGGGGAGCGCATGCACCACGACGGTGACCTGGTCCTGGATCAAGCAGGTGGCGGTACCGAAGGAATAGGTCAGCGTGAAGGTACCTGCGGTAGTGGGGCTGAAAAGGCCGCTGGGCGATACACCGGTCCCGCTCCATGTGCCACCCGCCGGTGTTCCGGCCAGCGCAAGATCGCCACTGCCGATGCACACCGCCGTATCGGCGCCGGCATAGGCCGGTTGGGTGATGGGCACCACCGTTACGGTGATCTGATCGGACCCGCTGCAACCGTTCTGGTCGAAGTAGGTATAGCTGATCACATCGGTACCCACTCCGGCGGGCGTGATCTCGCCACCGGGGGTGACGTTGAAGGTGGTGGCGCTCCAAGTACCTCCTGCCGGTGTTGCCGGACCGAGCTGGTATGGGATGGGCTGGTCGCAGAGTTGTACATCGGGCCCAGCCTGCACCACGGGCAGCGGCACCACCGTGGCCTGCATGGTCCCGGTGGATGTGCAGCCCGCCCCATCGGTGAACGAATAGGTGAGCGTGTGGGTGCCGACCCCGGCCACCGCAGGGTCGAAAGCGAAAGGTGCTGCACCCACGCCCGGGCCTGTCCATGTTCCGCCCACGGGTGTGGCGGCCAGGGGTACGGGAGCCGCATCCACACAACGGCCGAAGTCGTTCGGTAGTCCCAAGGTCGGTGTGGCGAGCACCACGATGTCCACGGCATCGCTGGTGGCACAGGTGCCGGTGCCGTAGGCGTAGGTGGCGCTGAAGGTGCCTGCGGTGCTGGGCACGAAGGTGCCACCGCTCACCGCCCCGGACCAAGTGCCACCGGCCGGGCTGGCGGGCATCATCACGGGGGTACTGCCTTGGCAGACCGTGGTATCGGCACCTGCATCGGCGATGAGCGACAAGGCTTGCACGTTCACCACCAGCTGGTCGGAGTTGGTGCAGCCGTTGCCATCCACATGGGTGTAGGTCAACGTGACCGGTCCCAATTGGCCGGGCACGGGTGTGAACGAGCCTCCGGCCGTGACATTGGGGCCGCTCCAGGTGCCCGGTGCGGGTATGCCGCTCAGCTGCACCGGGATCGCCTGATCGCATTCGATGCGGTCCGCGCCGGCGATGACATTGGTGATCGGGAACACCGTCACGGGAACGGTTGCCGTACCTGGGCAACCGCCCATGCTTCCCGACACGGTGAAGGTGGTGCTGATGGCGGGGCTGGTGTTGAAGACCGGGCCGGTGCCCACCAGGGTGGTGCCGATGTACCATTGGTAATTAGCCGCACCGCTCACGGTGAAGGAGGCCATATCACCGTTGCAGATGGCGTCGCTGGCGGGGGTCACGGTGAGCACGGGGGCGGGGGTCACCTGCACGGTGACCGACGATGCGGGGCCTTGGCAGCCGTTGCTCACGGCCACCACGCTGTAGGTGCCCGCATGTACGGCAGCCACCGAAGGGATGGTGAACGAAGGTTGATCGCTGGTGAAACCGTTGGGGCCCGTCCACTGGTAAGTGAGGCCCGGGGTGGTGTTGGCCGAGAGCGAGAGGATCTGTCCAGCACATACGGGGCTGTTGGTGGAGATCACCGGGGCCGTGGGCAGGGCTCCCACGGCCAAGGTGGTCACGTCGGTGGCCGAACCGCAGGCATTGGTCACGGTGAGTGCGATGGCCGAGCTGGTGGCCGAGGCATAACAGACCTGCGGCGGATCGAGGGTGCTGGCCGAGGCGGGCGTTCCCCCGGGGAAGGTCCAGGCGTAGGTGGCGATGGCGGCCCCACAATCCTGCACCGTGGCCGATGGATCCACGCATTGGGTGGCACAGATGCCCACCAGGTCGGCCACATCCACCTGGGGCGGCGCGTTGGCGTTCACCACGGCGGTCTGGTCGAAGGTGCCGCAGGAATTGGTGGCGCGCAGCCGTACGGAATAGGTGCCTGCCTGGGTGAACTGGAACTGGGGCTCGAACGAAGTGGCGTTCGTGCCGCTTGCGTAGTTCCACGCCGGGCCACTGCCACAAGCCCCGCCGGAGGTGTTCACCTCCCACTGGTAGGTGGTCAGGCAGCTGTTGGGGCTGGTGCTGGTGTTGTCCACCGTGCTGGTGAAGGGGGCGCAGCCGGTGTTCGGCGCAAGGGTGAAGGCGGGTTGGGGCGGCCCTTCGATACAGATGCAATGCTGCACTTCGTCGGTACCGCAGAGGTTATTGCCCACGTTCAGGGTGATGCAATAGTTGCCCGGTTGGGAGAACTGTACCGCGATATTGTTGCTCCCATTGGTCCACTGATTGGGCTGGGTGCTGCCGTTCAGCGCGCCGAGCGAACCACTTACGGACCAGCCGGTGGCCGGGGAGATGCTCCAGACCCGCAAGGGTTGGGAACAATTCGCCCCGCCCACGCCAAGGCTCGTGTTGGTGAACGACACCGAGCTATTCACACAAGCCGTATCGGAGGATATGGTGAACGAGGCTTGCGGGGAATCGGTGATGTAGATAGGCCCTGCCGTGGCGAACGAGGTCATGGGGCACGGCGTGATAGCATCGACCCTGAAGGTGTACGGTGCTCCGGGGCAATTGGTGTTGGGGTAGCCGTAGGTCACCGTGCTCGGCGGTGGATGGGTGTAGGTGACCGTGTTGCCGTCGCCATAATCGACGATGTATTCGGTCCCAGGCGAATTGCCTTGGGTATCGTTGAGCGGGAAGGTGAGCGACGTTCCCGAACACACCAGGGTATTGCCGGGGTTGCTGGTCCCCACGGAAGGGTTGCTCCCGAGGAACACATCGAAGGTCCTGGTATGCGCACATCCTTGTACGCCCGGGTCGGTCACGGTATAGGTGATCGTGTACAAGCCGATCCCATACGTATGGCTTTCGGTCCATCCTCCGGAAGCAGGTGTGGAGGGCGAGGGCGGAGCCCCCCATTGGATCGAATAGGATGCACCAGGCAATGCCGTGCTCGCATCGGTGAACTGGAAAGCGTAGGAGGTGAGGCCCGTACCACACAGGGCGAAGCTTTCCCCGCTGGGCGAAACGTAGAGGTCCGGGTTGGGATCGGGGCTGGTGATCGCCGCACGCGGCGTGGGCGGCACGCTCACCACCACCATGTCCGTGGCGACACAGCCGTTGGCATCGGTCACGGTCAGTGTGAGGTTCACCGTTTGGGTGCTGGTAACCGGCACCGGGTGGTTGAAGGTGGTATTGGCCGTATTGGTGCTGCCCAAGTAGGGCGACCCCGACCACGCGTAGCTGAGGGGCGGTGCACCGGTGCCCGTGCCGTTCAAGGTCAAGGCCTGGCCCGCACAGATGGTCGGTGTGGCGGGCGTGGCC
Source organism: Flavobacteriales bacterium (assembly GCA_008016945.1). Next base: position 614 of record SSGN01000001.1, on the reverse strand, counting down.
ACGGCCGTACACTGGCCCACGGCCACGCGGTGCAGGAGCGCCAGCGCGATGATGAGGAATAGCCTTCGGATCAACGGGGATAGCCTATGGAACGAAAGTACCGGTCTCGGGGAGAAGGGAGGTCGACCATCGAGGCCCGGATACCAACGGGTGCGTTGTGGAGAAGACGAGCAGGACAGGGGGATCGTTGCCTCACGTTCCTGACCACAACGGCGCCGTTCCTCGTTGATCGAACCTGGAGAAGGCCTTGCGTGTACCACCGTATGAACCGCATTCGTTGCATCAACAAACCCGAACGCCATGCTCACCACCGCACTATTCCTCGGCTTCCTTGTGCTTACCGCCCTGCTGGCCAGTGGCTCTGGCTGGAGCGATGTGCTTTCCACCCAGCGCAACGAACTGGTCTTCGCCGACCGCAACCAAGCCTACGGGGCCTATCAACTGCGTCGCGAACAAGGGCGCACCTTGCTCCTTTCGCTGGTCACCGCTTTGGGTACCGTCAGCGCGATCCTATTCCTCCCCGGCCTGTTCGCGGACCACACCATCCCGGTGCCTGGTCCTTCGGTGGCCGTGGATGTGGTGATCGATCCGGTGGTCGCGCCGGTGGTCGCCCC
>SSGN01000073.1 GCA_008016945.1 Flavobacteriales bacterium | reverse complement strand
GCCCAGGGCGGGGCGCTGTACTTCTCCAACAACTTCCGCCGTTTCCGCCTGGATGCCGAGGCGGTCGCGCAGTTCGCCGAGTGCGAGGAGATCAGCGCCTCGACCATCCCGCCGGATTTCGAGCGCAACGGCCGCATCCACCGGGCCTGGCGGTTGACGGTGGGGTGAAGTCAGGCGCGGGAAGTCGCCTTTTTACTCATTCAAGGAAATATCCCGCCCGCATCACGTCGATTTCCCAGGCCAGGGTGGGAGAATCTCCGATGCGACACGATGGAATCGAACGCAACGCTGTGCAGCCGTCACTGCACAGGGGCATTGCGTGCTGCATCTTGCTGTACCAGAGAGGAAGGCCGATGTACGCGTGGCTTCCGCTCCCGTGGCCCTCGCGTCCGAAGCGCGCTACGCGCGACACATGCCCGAACACACTGGCCTGTATGCGCTGGTGCACGAGCACTATCCAGCGTTCCTTGCGCGCCTTGCCGAGGAAGATCGCGCCTTGCCTGACCATGTGCGCGAAGAATTCGATGAATACCTGCGCTGCGGTGTGCTTGAGCACGGATTCCTGCGCGCGGTGTGCAGCCAGTGTCATGCGGAACGGCTTGTCGCGTTTTCATGCAAGAAGAGAGGGTTCTGCCCGAGCTGTGGTGCGCGCCGCATGGCGGAATCGGCCAGACATCTCGTGGAAGAGGTGTTCGGTGCGCGCCCGGTGCGGCAATGGGTGTTGAGCTTCCCGTATCCGCTGCGCTTCCTGTTTGCCAGCAAGCCGGAGGCCATTGGTCCGGTACTGGGCATCGTGCAGCGCGTAGTTGCAAGGTGGCTGGCGAAGCAGGCCGGCGTGAAACCGGATTCCGCGCGATGCGGCGCTGTGACGCTGATCCAGCGCTTTGGCAGCTCACTCAATCTCAACATCCACTTTCACATGCTTTGGCTCGATGGCGTCTACGAAACATCGCCAGACAAGCCGGAAAAGCCTCGTCTTCACCGCGCCCGTGCGCCCACATCCGGGCAATTGGCCCGCCTGGCCTGCATCATCGCGCACCGTGTCTGTCGTCATCTGGCCAGGCGCGGCTGGCTCGAAGGCGAAGACGAGAGCGTCTTCCTGTCGGAGAACGCTGCGCGTGACGATGGCCTCGATGCGGTACGGATGAGCTCCATCACGTATCGCATCGCCACCGGAAAACAGGCTGGACGCAAAGTGACGACACTTCAAGCCTTTCCGGGAGAGGTCGAGGAGGATGCAGGCAAGTACGGCGGATTCTCGCTGCACGCCGGGGTGGCTGCCGAGGCGAACGAAAGCCGCAAGCTTGAAAAACTCTGTCGCTACATCACCCGCCCGGCGATCAGCGAAAAGCGTCTGTCGCTCACACCACAGGGCAGGGTGCGCTACCAACTCAAGACGCCGTGGCGCAACGGCACCACCCATGTCGAGTTCGAGCCGGTGGAGTTCATCGCGCGCCTGGCCGCGCTGGTGCCGCCACCGCGTGCGCACCTGACCCGCTTCCACGGCATCTTTGCCCCGAACGCCAGTTTGCGTGCACAACTGACGTCTGGCGGGCGCGGCAAAGGCAGCAAGTCTGATGCCGCCGCCACTGCCGACCCGGATGATCGAACGCCTGCCGAGAAGCATCGTGCGATGAGCTGGTCGCAGCGCCTCAAGCGGGTGTTCGGCATCGACGTGGAGACATGCGAGCACTGTGGCGGCTCGGTACGCATCGTGGCCAGCGTCGAGGAGCCGGGGGCCATTCGGGCCATCCTCGCCCACTTCGACACGAAGGGTGCGCTGCCCCAGGCCCACTATCTTCCGGCACCACGCGGCCCACCCGTGCTCGCGGCGCCGTAGTCGCTGCAAAGGCTCGCCACGCCAGCAAGACCCGATCCCGGCATGATGCGGCCACGGCGCGCAGGGCCGCGCTCGACCCAACGGCGGAGATCGGCGGCAAGTCGCCCCTTGCGCCACCGTTCAGGACGGCGGAACCGCGTCCGAAGTCCTCAACTCCCGCTCCACTCAATCCCAAACCGCCTTGTTCCACCGCTGGATACAGCGCAGACTGCGTGGAAAGGGCGTTTGTATTTCCTATATTCCAGCCCCCGGCGCCGCGAATGCCGACCCCAGGCATGCAAGCGCGAGCAGCAGCAGGGCAAGCAGCGCGTGCCCGATGCCGTGTCGACGCCGCTTGCGATGCGCGGTCCCCATCGCCGGATTCTAGTCCAGCGGCGGCGCGCGCTGCATACTCGGCCGATGCGCCTCGTGATCGTCGTCGTCCTGCTCCTGCTGGCCTCCCTCCGTCCCCTGCAAGCGGCGACGCCCTGCGTCCCGGTCGAGGTGGAGGCGCCGCTCCGGCTGCCGCGCCCGTCGGCCAAGACCACGACCCCGGGCTGCGTCGATTACCGGCGCGTGCCGCGCAGCGCCGGCGGCGAGCGCGCCCGCATCCTTGTGCTCGGCGATCCGCAGGTGAAGTCGATGGTCGATGTCGATTATTTCCGCCGCGACATCATCGACCCGCTCCGCGAAGCCGGTCCGTTCCAGCTCGGCGTGGTCCTCGGCGACCTGGTCGACGATGTTCCGGCGTTGTGGCCCGAGGTCCAGGCCGCCACAGCGTCGCTGGACATGCCGTGGTTGTTCGCACCCGGCAACCATGACGTGGACCCGCATGCCACCAGTGATGCCGATGCACTGAAAGGCTTCGTGCATGCCTTCGGGGCGGACACCCGGGCGCGGCAGGCGGCGCTGTTCAACCTGGTGGCGCTCGACAACGTCATCAGCACCCCCGGCGTACGCCCCGCCTATACCGGGGGGTTCCGTGAAGATCAGTTCGCCTTCCTCGAACGCTGGTTGCCGACGCTGGAGCGGAGCCGGCTGCTGGTGCTGGCGATGCATATCCCGCTGTTCGAGGAGCCAGGCCGCGACACCTTCCGCGACGGCGACCGCGAGCGGTTGTTCGCGTTGCTCCGGCCGTTCCCGCATGTGCTGCTGCTGAGCGCACATACCCATACCCAGCGCCATGTGTTCCACGACGCGGCCAGCGGCTGGCATGGCGGCCGTCCGCTGCACGAGTTCAATGTCGGCGCGGCCTGCGGGGCGTTCTGGTCCGGCGCCAGCGACGCCGCCGGCATCCCCGATGCCACGATGGCCGACGGCACGCCGAATGGGCATGCGTTGCTGACGGTCAGGCGCGGCGGGGACTACGCGCTGGCGTGGTTCAACGCCCGCGATCCCCACAACGCGGCAATCGGCTTGCATGCGCCCAAGGTGCTGCGTCGTGGCGCGTATCCGGCCTGGGGCGTGTATGCCAACGTCTACATGGGCATGGACGACAGCCGCGTCGAATACCGCATCGACGGCGGCGCCTGGCGGCCCATGCGCAAGGTGCTGCAGCCCGACCCGCGGCTGATGGCGGAGAACCGCCGCGACGACGAGGCCACCGCGCTACGCGGCTACGACCGCTCGCCGGAGGCCGAGCCATCGCCGCACCTGTGGCGCGGCGCGTTGCCGACCGACCTCGCCGCCGGCGAACACATGGTCGAGGTGCGCGCGTTCGATCGCTGGCAGGGCGAACAGCGGGCTTCGACGACCTACCGGCTGGATGACGCCACGCCCTGAGTGCTCAGGGCGCGATCTCGGCGAAGCTCTCCACGCGCGGATGGCCGTTGGTAGCGTCGCCCGTGCGCGGCTCCGGGTAGTCTTCGCGCCGGTCCAGCAGGACCGTGCGCATTCCTGCCTCGCGCGCGGCGTCCAGTTCCTCCACCACGTCCGACAGGAAGAGCACGTCCGCAGGCTGGCGATCGAGCCTGTCGGCGATCAGGCGGTAGCTGTCGGGATCGCGCTTGTGGCCGCTGGTGGTGTCGAAGTAGCCGCATAGAAACGGCGTGAGGTCGCCGGCGTCGGTATGCGAGAACAGCAGTTTCTGCGCCGGCACCGAACCCGAGGAATACACGGCCAGTGGATGACCGGCAGCGTGACAGGCGCGCAGCGCGGGGGCCACGTCCGGGTAGAGCGGGGCGGTGAAGTCGCCGTCGCGGTAGCCGGCTTCCCACACCATGCCCTGCAGCGCCTTGAGCGCGGTGTGCTTGCGGTCCTGCTCGATCCAGCCTTGCAGCGTTTCCACGATCATCGCGTCGTCGCACATCGCGCCGTGTTCGGTGGCCACCACGTCCAGCCAGTGGCGCACCCCGGGATCGTCCCGGTGCGCGGCCACGAAGCCGGGCAGCTTGCGCCGGGCGTACGGGAACAGCACGTCGCGCACGAACGAGATCGCGCTGGTGGTGCCTTCGATGTCGGTGAGGACGGTGGTCTTCATCGTCATTCGTAGCGAGGGAAGCGTTTGGCGATGTCACTGCCGGTGAAATGGCCGACCCAGCCGTCGGCCTCGGTGAAGAAGCGGATGGCGACGAAGCGTGGCGCCGGCCCCATGTCGAACCAGTGCGTCGCCGAATCCGGCACCACGATCAGGTCGCCTTTCTCGCACAGCACCTCGTAGACCTTGTCGCCCACGTGCAGGGAGAACAGCCCGCTGCCATCGACGAAGAAGCGCACTTCCTTTTCGCGGTGAGCGTGCTCGTCGAGGAACTTGCCGCGCATTGCCTCCCGGTCCGGATGGTCCGGGCTGATGCTGACCACGTCGACGCTGTTGAAGCCGTGCTCGGCGACCAGGCGGTCGATAGCCGCGCGGTAGGCGGCGAGGAGCGCGTCCGGCGGGTCGCCGGCCCTGACCGGCTGCGCGGCTTCCCAGCGTTCGAAGCCGACCCCGATCGCCTCCAGCTCGCGGGCGATCGCGTCGTGGTCGCGGGTTTCGCGCAGCACCGCCTGCGGCGCGGTGTCCTCGAAGATGCGCAAGCGGCTCATGCCAGCCTCCTCAGGTCCAGTTCGCAGCCGAGCAGGAATTCGAACGCCTCCAGGTGGCGGCGCGCCTCGGCCATGGTGCGGCCCCAGGCGTACAGCCCATGGCCGTCGATCAGGTAGCCCCACAGCGGGCCGGCGTCCAGCGCGGCGTCCACGCGCGCTGCGAGTTCCGGCATGTCCTGGGTGTTGGGGAACACCGGCAGGTCGATCGCGCCTTCGTGGGTGGTGTTGCCGTGGAAGGCCTTCTGCAGCTCGTAGCCCTCGAAGCGCACATGCCCCTGCGCCGCGAACAGCCGCGAGGCCACCGTCTGCGTGCGCGAATGGGTATGCAGCACGCAGCCGATCTCGGGGAAGCGCTTGTAGAGCTGGGTGTGCAGCAGGGTTTCCGCGGACGGGCGCAATTCGGTGGCGACCGGCCTGCCGTCGAGGTCGACCACCATCAGGTCGTCCTCGGTCAGGCGCGCCTTGTTGCGCCCGGAGACGGTGATCGCGACGTGCCCGGCGTCGATCCGTTCGGAGAAATTGCTGCTGGTCGCGGGCGTCCAGCCGGCCTGTCCCAACTCGCGGATATTGGTGATCAATTCGCCGGCCAGATGGCGCAGGCGGACCGCGTCGCAGGGGAGTTGTCGGGAATGATTCTCGGTCATGGCCAAAAGTGTAGGCGAAGCTGAATCGATGGCGGATAAACGGCGCCGATTCGCGTTTTCGCTTGATGCCGGTCAACCATCCGGGGGCGGGTTGGGCGCATCATACGCACAGACCCACTGGAGGCTTCCACCATGCACGACCACGATTCCGGCCGCCGTCGCTTCTTCGGCATTGCGGCGATGATGGCAATGGCCCCGATGGCCGCGCAGCAGGCGTTCGCCCAGGCCAAGCCCGCCGCGCCGAAGGCGCTGCCCAAGCTGCCGCTGGACAACCCGCAGGCCAAGGCGCTGGCCTACACGGAGACCACCAAGGGCATCACCCACAAGGCGTTCAAGCCCGGCAGCGATTGCGCCAACTGCATGCTGTACAAGGGCGCGGCTGGCCAGGCCTACGGCCCCTGCACGCTGTTCCCGCAGCATTCGGTGGCGGCGAAGGGTTGGTGCTCGGCCTGGGCGAAGAAGGCCTGATCCTCGGGCTTGATCGCAGCGGACCCTGACCGGTCCATCCGAACCAAACAAGGCGGCGTTCCGAAAGGGGCGCCGCTTTTTCGTGGACGCGTCGCGGCTGCAGGCGAACACCGGCCCGGATTGCCGGAACCCGGCAACGAAAAACCCCGCCGGTCGCCCGGCGGGGTTGCAAGGGTGGAGCAGGTGGCGCGGCTCAGTAGACGTCGCGCACCGTGTTGTGGACGTTGAACTTGCCGGTCGGGGTGATCAGGCGCTTGTCGTCCAGCACGGCCTTCAGCTTGCGGGACTTGTCGTCCACGATCACGATCGCCGAGCGCTGGTTGGCGCCGTTCCATACCGAGAACCAGACTTCGTCGCCGCCGGCGTTGTACTCCGGCTGCACGACGCGCTTCGGGCCTTCGCCCAGCTTGGCCCAATCGGCGATCGGCAGCACCTCGTAGCCCTTGGCCAGGTTGGTGGTGTCGAACACCGCGATCGACTGGCTGATCTTCGGGTCGGGGTTGAGGGTGGTGTCGACCCACAGGTTCTTCGACTTCGGGTGGGTCTTGACGAACAGCGAGCCGCCGCCCTGGCCCTTCAGGACTTCGCAGACCTTCCACGCCCAGTCCTTGTGGTTGACCGGGTCGGTGGCGATCAGGGTCACCTTCTCGTTGCCCAGCGCCGAGGTCGCCCACACCGGGCCGCACTTGGGATGGATGAAGTTGGCGCCGCGGCCCGGGTGCGGGATCTTGTCCACGTCGATCAGCGCGGCCAGCTTCTGGTCTCTCCTGC
>SSGN01000072.1 GCA_008016945.1 Flavobacteriales bacterium | reverse complement strand
GATCTACATCTCCAACTGGTACATGGTCGCGGCGCTCATGTTCGTCATCACCATCGTGCTCGTTGCCTACCTGCCCTTCTGGCAAGACGGCCTCGGCGAGACCATCATCCAGGGCTACTACATGCACCAGGGCGTGGGCATGTGGTTCATGACCTTCACCCTCGGCCTGCTCTACTACTACCTGCCCTCGGCGTTCAACCGGCCCATCTACTCCTACTCCCTCGGCGTGCTGGCCTTCTGGACGCAGATGCTCTTCTACACCCTCATCGGCACGCACCACTTCGTTTTCGCACCGCTGCCGTGGTGGCTGCAGACGGTGGCCATCGTGTTCAGCGCGGGCATGTTCATCCCCGTGGTGGCGGGCACCACCAACTTCCTGATGACCATGCGCGGCAGCTGGTCGGCCATCGGCCGCAGCTACGTGCTGCCCTTCTTCCTGGTGGCCGTGGTCTTCTACTTCGTGGGCAGCACGCAGGGCAGCTTCCAGGCCTTCCGCTTCACCAACCACCTCTGGCACTTCACGGATTTCAACGTGGCGCACTCCCACATGACCATGTACGGCATCATCACCTTCGCGCTGTGGGCCTGCGTGTACGCCATCCTGCCGCGTATAACTGGGCGTGAACCCGCGCAACTGCTGGTGGGCGCGCACTTCTGGACGGCATTCATCGGCCTGTTCGCCTACATGATCAGCATGATGGCCGGCGGCACCATCAAGGGCATCCAATGGATCGATGGCAAGCCCTTCATCGACTCCGTAACCGGCATGCGGCCCTACTGGATCTGGCGCGCCATAGGCGGTTCACTGATGTTCCTGAGCCACCTGCTGTTCGCATGGAACTTCATAACGATGGTGCGGCGCGCCAAGGAACCGGTGCCGAACGCCGAGACCACCGCCGCAGAACCCGCTCTCTCCTGACCCCCCATGCTCAATTTCCACAAGGACCATCGCAACCTCGTGAACGTATCGCTGCTGGTGTTCGTGTTGCTGAGCATGGGCGTAGCGATCATGCCCGCGGACGGGATGCAGCACACCGACCCACTGCCCGGCATGCCGGAGATGACGCCCGCCGAGCGCCGGGGGCTGGCCGTGTACGTGAGCGAGAACTGCGGCGCCTGCCACACGCAGCAAGTGCGCAACATCGAGATGGATAAGACGTGGGGTGCGCGGCCCAGCGTACCCAGCGACTATCACTACAGTAAGCCGCGCATGGACGTGTGGCGGCAATCGCCCTCGCTGCTGGGCAGTGAGCGCACCGGCCCCGACCTTACCAACGTGGGGCAGCGCCAGGCCGGCGAACAATGGCACTTACTGCACCTGTACGATCCGCGCATGGTGGTGAAGGGTTCCATCATGCCACGCTACGGCTGGCTGTTCGAAGAGACCGCCCACCCCGCCAAGGATGCGGTGATCGTGCCGGTACCGAAGGAACGCCTGCGCGATACGGCGCACGTGGTGGTGGCCAAGCAGGAGGCGCTGGACCTCGTGGCCTACCTGATCGCGCTGAAACAGGCGCCCCTGCCCGATGGCACGCCCACACCGGGTTTCCTCCCATCCCCCGGGCGTAAAGCAGATGGTGCGGTGGCCCTGAGCGAAGGCGCACTGCCCGATGGCGCCGAGATCTTCAAGGGCACGTGCCAAGCCTGTCACCAGGCCGATGCGCAGGGCCTCGCGGGCGCCTTCCCGCCGCTGGCCGGCAGCTCGATCGTGAACGATGCCGATCCCACGCTGATGATCTCCATTGTGCTGGGCGGCTACGATGCCCGTGCCGAATACGGCGTCATGCCGCCACAGGCCGAACAGCTCACCGATGCGCAGATCGCCGCCGTGGTGAGCTTCGTGCGTGGCAACTTCGGCAACGAAGCCGCCGCCGTTTCGGAGGATGATGTACGTACCCTGCGCGCGAGCGTGGCGCCGCAAACGATGTTGGTGCCATGAAATGCGTGAGCGAAAGAGAAGCGGAGAAGAAGAGAGGAGGGAGCTCCTTCCCGCGCCTCTTCACCTCCTCTCTTCGTCACTTCCTCACCTCTTCACTTCCTCACCTGATCACCTCTTTTCTTCTTCTCCTTACAAGCATTCCCGCCCTCGCCTGCGACATCTGCCAGAAGAACCAACCCGCTCCCCTGCGCGGCATCACGCACGGCACCGGCCCGCAGGGCGCGTGGGACATGCCCATCATCTGGTGCGCGGTGGCGATCGTCGGTATCACCCTCGTGCTGGCCGTGAAGATGCTCGTGCGCCCTGGCGAGCGACAGGCCGACCACATCAAACAACGCATCCTCCACGATGGCCTCTGAACGCAGCGTCCGCATCTTCATCGACGACGACCCCGTACCGTTCGGCGAATTCGAGCCGCCCGTGCGCTTCCTCTTCGACACCACGCGCCTGCCCGACGGCCCACACACCCTGAAAGTGGTGGCCCGCAGCACCAGCGGTGTGGAAGGCATCCGTACCATCCCCTTCGAGGTCCGCAACGGCCCGGCCATCACCGTGCTGGGCCTCAAACCCGGCGAGGTCGTCGACGAGCGTGTGCCCATCACCATCAACGCCTACGGAAGCGAGCGCAAGGACATGTTCATCGTCACCGGATCGGAGAACCCCAAGGGCATCCCCGCGTGGGTGTGGGCACTGGTGATCGCCTTCATCGGCTTCGCGCTGTTCTACTTCACCCTCTACTGGGAGCAAGGACCGGCGTGAACGACAGGCCATGGTGGTGAACACCACCGTACCTGACAAGGATCAGGTTTCGGACCATACGCTCCGAATACTTTGGCCACCATGGATCCCTCCGGCCAATCCGCACCGGCGAACGTGGGCCCCGGTGCCGTCCAGCGGCGCCTCATCTACTTCGGCCTCATCGCCTTGTTCATGGTGCAAACGGCACTGACCTGGACACGTTCCACCGAGGTGCCCCCCGGCCTCGGCACCTTGAACGAGACCGCCCAACAGGGTCGGCAACTCTTCCTGGACTTCAACTGTACCGCCTGCCACCAATTCTATGGCCTGGGTGGGCACATGGGACCGGACCTCACCAACGTGACGCGGGCGACCGGGAAAGGTGCGGCATATGCACGTGGCATCATCCTGCACGGCACGGAACGCATGCCCATGCTGGGCGTGACCCCCGAACAGGCCGACGCCATCGTAGCCTACCTCGAGGCTTGGGCTTCGTCCGGCACCTACCCCGTGCGTGGTTTCAACCCAACGCCGTACGGCACCTACCTCGAAATGCACAACGATGACGACCAGTGATCGCTACGCACTACGCTTCGTGCTCCTCGGTGTGTGTGCCCTGTGGCTTGGTGCCCTCTTCGGCTTGATCGGCTCCTGGCAGCACGTGATCCCTGGCATCATCGAATGGGTCCCCTTCGTTAAGTCCAGACCCCTGCATGTCTCCTTGGTGATCGGTTGGATCTTCATGGCGGCCGTGGGAGGCATCTACTACTACCTGCCGCGGATCACAGGCACCACATTATTCGCACCACGATGGGTCAGACTGCACTTGGTGGTCTGGATCGTCACCGGGCTCGCGATCATCGGCAGCTACCTCATGGGTCGGTTCGGTGGCCGCGAATACTGGGAATTCCCTCCGGTCCTGGGCGCTGTGATCGCCGCGGCCTGGCTCCTCTTGGTGGTCAACTTCTTCCGCACCGCGTTCAAGCGCAAAGGCCCCTGGCCGGCATACCTGTGGATGTGGACCACGGGGATCGTGTTCTTCCTCTTCACCTTCCTGGAGGCATACGGCTGGCTTTGGCTCGGTGGTGAGGAGAACGTGATCAGGGACATCACGGTGCAATGGAAGGCGTACGGCGCCCTCACGGGTTCGTGGAACATGCTCGTGTACGGTACGGCCATGGTGGTGATGGAACGCATCAGCGGGGATCGCGCTCCTGCCCTCTCGCGTACCGCATTCCTGATCTTCGCACTGGGCTTCACCAACCTGCTGTTCGGATGGGCGCACCACATCTACCCGGTGCCTTCCGCCCTCTGGCTGCGGATCCTCGCATACGCCATCAGCATGACCGAATGGATCCTCCTCGCCCGCATGATCCGGCAATGGCGCGGAACGCTGGATGCGGCACAACGCCACGCCCATCTCTCCGCCTGGCGCTTCCTCTACGCCAGTGAGGTGTGGGTGTTCCTGAACCTCGGCCTCGCCCTCCTGATCTCCATTCCCGCCATCAACCTCTTCGCCCATGGCACCTTCATCATCGTGGCCCATGCCATGGGAAGCACCATCGGCATCAACACCATGATCCTCTTCGCGTCCGTGTTCCATCTGGTCGGCACCACGCGCCATGCGGGTCGTGCACGTACCGCCTTCCACCTGGTCAACGGCTCCCTGGTGGTCTTCTGGCTCGGGCTGATCGGCGCGGGGATGGTGAAGGGCTGGTACACCGTGATGTCCGACCTTTCCTTCCAGGCCATCATGGAACTGGTGCGGCCTTTCCTGGTGGTGTTCGCCGTGGCCGGCATCGGCCTGTTCACCGGCCTCACCCTGCCCGCCACACCAGCGGTGCGCGACCTCTGGAGCCCGATCGCCAGCAGCACGAACACGCCCATGCCATGACCGCTTCCGACCACAGGGGCTCCACAGCGCCGTTCGACCTCGTGGACCGCATCCAGCGGCTGAAGGAGGAACGCAACGCCGTGATCCTTGCGCACTACTACCAATCGCCGGAGGTGCAGATGCTGGCCGACCATGTGGGCGACAGCCTCGCCCTGGCGCAAGCCGCCGATCGCACCAAGGCCGATACCATCCTTTTCTGCGGAGTGCACTTCATGGCCGAGACGGCCAAGATCCTCAACCCCGAACGCACCGTGCTGCTGCCCGACCTGCAAGCCGGCTGCTCCCTCGCCGATGCCGCTCCGGCGGACCGGTTCCGGGATGTGGTGCAGGCCAACCCGGACCATGTGGTGGTGAGCTATATCAACTGCAGTGCGGCCGTGAAGGCCATGAGCGACATCATCTGCACCAGCAGCAATGCCGTGCGCGTGGTCCAGAGCATCCCCGCCGACCGACCGATCCTCTTCGCCCCGGACAAGCACCTCGGCGCCTATGTGCAACGGGTCACCGGAAGAAAGATGTTGCTGTGGGACGGCGCCTGCGAAGTCCATGTGGACATCAGCATGGATAAACTCAAACTCCTGCTCGGGAAACACCCCGAGGCCAAGCTCGTGGCCCATCCCGAGTGCCCGGAACACATCCTCGACGAAGCGGACCATGTAGGTTCCACCTCGTCCTTGCTCGACTTCGTGCAACGCGATCCGGGGAACACGTTCATCGTGGCCACCGAAGCGGGTATCCTCCACAACATGCGTGAGGCCGTACCCCATAAGACCCTGATCCCCGCACCAGCGCACGCCAACAACACCTGCGCCTGCAGCGAATGCCCCTACATGAAGCTGAACACCATGGAGAAGATGCACGATGCATTGTTGCATGGCAGGCCGGAGATCGTGCTGGACGAGGATGTGCGGCTGGGCGCTCTACGGTCGCTGCGCCGGATGCTGGAACTGGGTTGAGGACGCCGACCATTCCATGACCCGAAGCCCTGGCCCCCGGGAGTGTCGTGCACAACACACCCACATGGAACGAACGGGGCACCATACCGAAGTGAAGATGGATACACGACTGGAGGTGATCGTGGTGGGCGGCGGCATCGCCGGCATGGCGTGTGCCGTGCAATTGGTGGAGCAGGCAGGTCCGCGGCCCCTCCGGATACGCATCATCGCGAAGGAGTCCGTGAGCGGAAGCAACTCCTTCGCCGCACAGGGTGGCATGGCCGCCGTATGGCATCCGGCGGACTCCACCGCCAGCCATGTACGCGACACCCTCACCGTGGGGGAAGGACGTAACGACCCGGCCGTGGTACGACGCGTGGTACGCGAAGGTCCTGCGGTCGTGCGTACGCTCCTGGGCATGGGTGCCGCGTTCGACACCAACGAGGCAGGGCAACTCGTTCTGGCCCGCGAAGGCGGACACACCATGGCGCGCGTGGTGCATCACCTTGACCGTACCGGCGCGGAGATCGTTCGTGTCCTTCAACGCAAGGTCCACGCCCTGCCGGCCATCTCCGTGCTCGACGAGCGCGCGGTGGACCTGATCGTGGAGCACGGGCGTTGCGTCGGTGTGCGCACCCTGGCTCCGGGGACCGACAGGTTCACCGACCGCCACGCCCATGTGGTGGTGCTGGCCACGGGGGGGGTGGGACAAGTGTACCAGCACACCACCAATCCTCCTGGTGCCACGGGCGACGGCATCGCCATGGCCATTCGCGCCAACGTCCCTTTGCGCGACATGGCCTTCGTTCAATTCCATCCGACGGCCTTATACACGGGTGAGACCGGCACCGCATTCTTGATCAGCGAGGCCGTGCGTGGCGCAGGCGCCACTTTGCTCAGGCCCGATGGCCGGCCCTTGATGGCGGGCATCCACCCGCAGGGCGACCTCGCCCCCCGCAACGTGGTGGCGCGCACCATCGCCCGGGTGATGGCCCGTACACGGGCGCCTCACGTCTGGCTCGATACGGCACCGATCGGCGTTCGGCACTTCGCACGGGAGTTCCCCGCCATCACCGCCCGTTGTCGCGAACAAGGTATCCGTGCTGGCCGCGACCGCATCCCCGTGATGCCCGCCGCCCACTACCTCTGTGGAGGGATCCGAACGGATGGCGCAGGCCGAACCTCCTTGAAGGGCCTGTACGCCTTGGGCGAATGTGCCGGCAGCGGCCTACATGGCGCGGACAGGCTGGCCTCCAACTCGCTTCTGGAAGCGTTGGTGATCCCTCGCCACGCCGCCAAGTGCATGCTTCGCGACTTTCCAAAGCACACCCCACCGCCGGATCACACCAACACCGGCGCCAGTGCTACCGCCCCCACGAGCCGCGCAACGGCAGCCATGCCGAACAGCGATGCTCTTCGCCGTACCATGACCATGCACGGAGGCATCCTCCGGACCACCCATGGTCTACACCTGGCCCTGAGCCGCATGGATCGTGCGAACACCACCGTCGAACAGGCGTGGCAGCGCGGCGACCATGGCGAGGACGTGCTCGTGCAACGGAACCTGGTGGCCACCTCCCGCGCCATACTGCATGCGGCCCTGGCCGAGCCGCTCAGCATCGGCACCCACTGGATCAACCCGGTGCGCAAGTGAACGGTGGCCGGTGAGCCATCGCGTTCCCCAGCGGCCCAACGATCACCTCCGACCGCACGGCCAACCAACGGACAGGTGGATCATCGACGGACCCATAGGGCCCATATCGCGCCATGGAACGACAACGGCCGCTGCGGTCACTCCGCAACGGCCGTTGTTCAACGTTCGTACCGTTCAGGCCTTCAAGCTGCTGATGTCGCACCGCGAGTTGTCCACCCGCTCCAAGGTGATCGTCTGGTCTCCTTGGGGCAGTTTCCAAACAATGCTGGCGCCCTGTCGATAACCGATCAACGCACTGCCCAGCACGGAAAGTACCGAGAGCTTGTTCTGCTTCAGGTCGGCATCGGCGTGCATCACCAGCTGTAGATCGTTCCTGCGACCTGCAGGCATGCCCACGTCCACGATGCTGCACACGCGTACCACATCGTCGGGCATGTCCTCCTCCTTTCGCACGTCGGCGGATTCGAGCTCCTTGTACAGATGGTCGAGGCTGTTGCGCACCTGGATATCGGGCGCGTGGTGGCCGATGATCCAGGAACGCATCAAGTCGCGTTCCTTCTCGGAAACGATCAGTCTTGGGTTGTCCATGGGTTCAGATGCGTTTGAGTTCGTCGATGATGGCGCGCAGGCTGGAGCGTGCGTCGCCGAAGAGCAACCTGCAATTGGCGCGGTCGAACAACAGGTTCACCTCGCCGGAATATCCGGTGGCCATGCCGCGTTTGAGCACGATGACCTGCTTGGCCGCGTAGGCCTTGATGATGGGCATGCCGTGGATGGATGACCCCGGGTCCGTCTCCGCTGCGGGGTTCACCACGTCATTGGCCCCGATCACCAACACCGCATCGTAGCGATCCATCACGTCGTTGGCGTCCTCCATCGCGATTATCTTGTCGTAATCCACGTTGGCCTCGGCCAACAGTACGTTCATATGGCCCGGCATCCGACCGGCCACCGGGTGGATGATGTAGTGGACCGTTGCGCCCATGCGTTCCAGCATCACCTGCATCTCCTGGCACACACCCTGTGCCTGGCTCACCGCCATGCCATACCCGGGAATGATGGCCACCTGCTTGCTGAACGCCAGCAAAGAGGCGGTCTCTGGCGAGCTGATCGGACGGATATCCTGTTCACGCTCTGCACCGACGCTATCCCGCTTGATCACACCCTTCAGCACGCTTCCCAAAGTGCGATTCATGGCCTTGCTCATGGCCAGGGTGAGCAACACACCCGTGGCGCTCACCAACACCCCACCGATGAGCATCACCGTGTCTTCGAAGAACAGACCGGCGAGGATGGCCACGATCCCGTGCAGCGCCACCAGGAAGCAGATCAGCACCGGCATATCGGCACCGCCGATGGGCAGGGTGAAGAGCGCACCATAGATCAACGAAAGCACCGCCATGAGGATCAACAAAGTGGTGAACGACATGAATGGCACCGGCGCCACCATGTAGGCGACGAAGAGGGCCACCATGCCCCAGAGCAGGACCCGTGCCGCCAGGATGTGCACGGGCTTGGCCTTGGGCAGCTTCTTCCCCTCCAACTTGGAGTGCGCCACCAAACTTCCGGTGAAGGCCACCCCACCGAACACGGCGCTTAACAGCAGAAGCCCGCCCGTGGTGCGCATATCATCGCCAATAGGGTGTGCGATCCCCTCGATCAAGGCGATCACCACGGCCGCCAGCCCACCGAATCCGTTGAGCATGGCCACCAACTGGGGCATCCCTGTCATGGGCACACGCATCGCAAGCGTCCGCCCTATGATGCCCCCGGCTGCCAACAAGCATACCACCAGGATGATGTTGAACATGCCCGCCCCCTTCTCCGGGGCGTACGAGGTAATGGCCACGCCGATCAAGGCGATCACTACGCTGATGGCGGCCACCGCGTTACCCAGCACGGCACGCGCAGGGTCGCCCATGAACTTCAGGCCAAGGATCAGGCCGATGGTGGCGATGAGGAAGAGGAGTTCCATGTATTGGTCTATGGGTCGGGAAGGTGATGGTGGAAGGAGGTGAAGACGTAAAAAAGTGAGGAGGTGAAGGAATGAAGGGTAAGGAGGTGCGGCCTCACTTCTTCACCTCTTCACCTACGATCACTTCTTCTCTTTCTTCTTGTTCACTTGGAACATGGAAAGCATGCGGTGCGTGACGAAGAATCCACCGGAGATGTTCATGGCACCGAGCAGTACGGCTACCGAGGAGAACAACAGGACCCAATAGCGGTCCGTGGGTGTGCTCATCAGCTGGATGAGCCCGCCGAAGAGGATGATCCCACTGATCGCATTGGACCCCGACATCAACGGGGTATGCAGAACGGCGGGTACGTTCTTGATCACCTCGAAGCCCAACAGCAGGCTCATGGCGAGGACGAAGAGCCCATCGATGGCGGTGATGTGATAGGTGAAGTCCATGGTGTGTGAAGAGGTCAGGGTGGTGAAAATGGTGAAGGATAGCGAATGGTCCGTGGTGAATGGGAGTGCGGGAACTTCCCTTGCCACCTTCACCCTGCTCGCTTGTTCTGCATCTACCCGAGGTATCGCGCATTCACCACCTCTCCATCATGCACCACGCGGGTGCCCTTGATGATCTCATCCTCAGCGTTACCCGCGTTCTTCAGCAGGTGCTCGATGAAGGTGGTATAGTTGTTCGACAACAGGAAGGACGTGGAGTGGGCACAACTGCACTCGATGGCCGTGGGCCCCAGGATGGTCACTTCGCCGCGCATCACCACGGCATCGGGTTCGGTAAGGGCGCAATTGCCCCCTGTGGCTGCCGCGAGGTCGACGACCACGGCGCCTGGTTTCATGCTCCGCACCATGTCCTCGGTGATGAGCAGTGGCGCTTTACGACCGGGGATCTTGGCCGTGGTGATGATCACATCGGCCAGCACGGCCTCCTGATAGATCACCTGGCGCACCCGTTCAAGGTGGTCCGCGGTCTGTTCCACCGCATAACCACCGGCCTTCTTGTCCTCCACGGCACCCTCCACCTCGATGAAGGTGGCTCCCAGGCTCTCCACTTCGGTGCGCGATGCCGAACGCACATCATAAGCCCTTACGATGGCCCCCAACCGGCGGCTGGTGGCGATGGCCTGCAGGCCGGCGACACCGGCACCCATGATCAGGAACCGCGCCGGCCGGAGCGTGCCCCCCGCGCTGGTGATCATCGGCACCGTGGCCAGCGAACGTTCCGCCGCGAGCAGCACGGCCTGGTAGCCACTGATCGAGGCCACCGAGGACAACACGTCCATGGCCTGGGCCAGGGTGGTGCGCGGGATCAGGTCCAGGCTGTACAACGAGATGCCTGGTCTCTTGTATGGCTCCACCACCGGACGGTCGCTCAGCACGTTGAAGAACCCGATGAAGGATTTCGGTACGCCGAAGTCCTCACCACGATAGTGGCTGTCGTGGCTCAGGATCACATCGCAGTGGCGCAAGATGTCGTCCCGATGCTCCACGAGGGTGGCCCCGGCCTGCTCGTAGGCCTCATCGGAGTACCCTGCGGCCCGCCCCGCACCACGCTGCACACTTACGCGCATTTGCTTCACAAGGCGCTGAACGCCCGCTGGAGCCAACGCCACCACCCGGCGGCGTTCGCCCTCTTTCAATACACCCAGATGTTGCATACGCTATGGGAAAATGCCGCGCTCCTTGTAAGTTTTCTCCAACCGGCGCAGGGCCACAATATAGGCGCTTGTGCGCCAATCGGTCTTGAACTCATTGGCCGTATCCACCGTGCGGTTGAAGGCCGTATCGATCTTGTCCTGGATCATCCCCAGTACATCATCGATCTTCCAGATCTCGCTCCGTTTGTTCTGCAGCCATTCATAGTAGCTGCCGATCACCCCGCCGCTGTTGCACAGGATGTCGGGGATGATGTCCACGCCCTTCTCCCGCAGGATCGCCTCGCCGACCGTATCCGTGGGCCCATTGGCACCTTCGGCCACCACCATGGCCTTGATATCGCCGGCATTGGCCGCCGTGATCTGGTTGCCCAACGCCGCCGGCACCACGATGTCGCACGCGATGCCGAAGAACTTCCCCGGATCGATGGTCTGCGCCCCGCTGAACCCGGCGATGTTCCGCCCGTTCCCCGCACTGTGGTCGTTGAGCGCGTCCGGATCGATCCCCTTGGGTTCGTGGTACGTGGCGCTCGCATCCTGCACCCCCACCAGGATGGCTCCTTCTTGGCGGAGGAAGTAGGCCGTCCAATACCCAACGTTCCCGAAGCCCTGAACGATGTAGGTCATACCCTTAAGGCTCTTGTTGGTGCGATGCGCCCACGCCTTCAAGGTGGCCACCACACCGAACCCCGTGGCCCGGTCGCGGCCTTCCAGGCCGCCAGCTCCCAACGGCTTGCCTGTGACCACGTGCAGGTTGGCGAAACGCGTGGCCGGCGACTTGGTGCTGCTATACGTGTCCGCGATCCACGCCATGATCTGCGGGTTGGTGTTCACGTCGGGTGCCGGGATGTCCAGATCCGGTCCGATGTTGTCGCCCAACGCATAGGTGAACCGCCGCGTGATCCGCTCCAGTTCATTCTGCGAATACAGCTTCGGATTCAGCTCCACACCACCTTTCGCCCCACCATAGGGCAGCCCGGCCAACGCCGTCTTCCAGGTCATCCAGATCGCCAGGGCACGACCCGAATCCAGGTCCATGGTGGCATGGTACCGAAGCCCACCCTTGTACGGCCCGAGGGCGTTGTTGTGCTGAACGCGATAGCCGGTGAACACCTCGATGGTGCCATCGTCCAGCTTCACGGGGAAATGAACCACGATCTCGGTGTTGGTCTTCGAAAGGATCTTGCGCACACCCGGGTCCAAGCCCATGGTGTCCGCAGCACGTTCGAACTGGGCCATCACCACCTCATACATGCCTGCCTTCTTCGCCGGTTCCGGCTTTTCCTGGGTCGCCATTGTATTCGTGTTGTTTCGTATCGCGCACTACAGCGCTTGATCTTCCTGGTCCATCGATGATCGGGGGGATCCACGCTCCATGGCGGTCCGACCGTGCATCGCGGACGCAAAGATCGGTTTTGCCCGTGAACCCGCACCATGGGTCTTTCCGACCGAGCACGGCCGTACCCACCGGCTGGTGACCCTCTTGGCTGGGACATGCCGTGAAAGCCAGGCCAAGGACCATGCACCAAGGCCATAACGGCCTACCCGACTATCGCCGCTCCTTCTCCTTGAAGTAGCGGCGAAAGAACCAATTGCGCTGCAAGGCCTTCAGGTCCTCTTCCAGCAGGGCGCTGCTGCGCTCGAGTTGCTGCAAGGTCCGGCGCACCTCGCCGGCCATGGCCGTATCGCGGCTCAACGCATGGCCCAGACCGCCCGGGGTGTTCAAACCCTCGGCGAAACGGTCCACCTGGGCCGCGGCACGGGCCAGGCTATCGGACAGGTGCTGCATGGTGCCCAACCAATCGCGCACCTGCTGCTCGGCCGCCGGGTCGCCCACCAACATGCCGATCAGACCCTTGCCCGCGCTCACATCGGTAAGGACGTCATCCACCTGAGCGGTGGCCGAGCGCAGCTGCCTGGCGGAGCCGCCCAGATCCTCCAAGGCCAGTCGGACCTGTGCAGCCAGCACCGAATCGCCCAGCATCCGTACGAATCCGCCCGAGTCGTTCAGCCGACCGCTCAACTCCCGCAGGTCGTCGGTGATGGCCGCCATGTTGGCGTTGGTCCGGTCCAGCGTGCGCATCATCAGATCCGTATCCAGCGGCACGCTGCTCCGCAGCTGCACACCATCCGTGATCGGGATCCCCTCGCCATCCCCAGGTCCCAGGTTCACCAGTTTGCTCCCCATCAACCCATCGTTCCCCAAACTGGCGATGGCATTGCTGCGGATATGACCGGCCTCCTTCTGGCGTATGTCCATAGTGACCAATACCGCCGTGTCGCTCACGATACGGATGCTGCGCACCGTGCCCACGTTGATGCCAGCGTAGCGCACGTTGTTGCCCGTGCGCAAGCCCGCCACCTGGCCGAAGTGGGTGCTCACCGAAACGGTATCGCTGAAGAGGCTGCGCTTCGCGCCAAGCAGATACAGCCCGGCCACCAGTACCAGGGAACCCGCCAGTACGAAGGCGCCCAAACGCAAGTGATCGGTCTTCCTAGTGGCCATGGGTGCTGCAAAGTAGGGTTGATCCGTGGTACGGGAACGTCGCCTCTGACCGGGGGCACGCCGTGTGCGATGGCAGGTCGTTGAAGCATGCTGATCACATCTCCTCGCTCAGGCCCTGGAGTTCGGCGGAGGCCCCCTCCCACTGCTCCATCACCTTCGCGATATCCTGGGCCAGTTGCCCGAGACGCTCATACCCCTTCTGCAGCGCGTCGTTGGCCAGCCCTCCCTTCATCACCTCGGCCTGCAGCTGCTTCTCCTCCTTTTCCAGTTCGGCAAGCTGCTTCTCCAGCCTCTCCACGGCGTTCTGCGCTTTGCGCCGTTCCTTTTCCCGATCACGCTTGTCCCGTTGGTCGGTGTTCTTTTCCGACTTGGGCACCTTCGCCTGCGCGGTGCTCGACTTCCCGATGTCCGCGCCCTGTAATGCCTTCCGCTTCTCGATCAGCTCGAGGATGTCCATGTGCTGGTCGCGGATCCGGTGATCGTCCAGCTCCAGCAAGCGCGTGGTGAGTCCGGTGAGGAAGTCACGATCGTGGCTCACGAGCAGGAAGGCGCCTTCATAGTTCTTCAGCGCTTCCTTCAACACATCCTTGCTCTGGATATCCAGGTGGTGCGTGGGTTCGTCGAGGATCAGGAAGTTGAGGGGCTTCAGCAGCATGCAGCAAAGGGCCAGCCGCGCGCGTTCCCCACCGCTCAGCACCTTCACCTTCTTGTCCACATCCTCGCCGCTGAACATGAAGGCCCCGAGCATGGCGCGCACGCGAAGGCGGTTCTCTTCACTCGCCGCGTATTCGGCGGTCTCCATCACCGTGTTCTGCGGTGGCATGCGCTCCGGCATGTCCTGGGCATAGTAGCCGATGATGACGTTATGCCCCAGTCGGATCTCGCCTTCGAAGGGTTCCTCGCCCATGATCATGCGCACCAAGGTGGATTTACCCGTTCCGTTGGCACCGACCAGCGCGAGGTGTTCGCCCTTGGCGATGGTCAACTCCGCGTTGCGGAAGATCTGCTTCACCTCTCCCGGTCGGTTCTTGTCGGGATAGGCCTTGCTCACACCCTTCACCTCGGCCACGATCTTTCCACTGGATGGTGCTGGTGGGAACTTCACGAGCATCTTCCGCAGATCCTCATCCTCCACCTCGATGCGCTCCAGTTTGTCGAGCTTGGTGATCAAGCTCTGCGCGAAGGCGGCCTTGCTGGCCTTCGCCCGGAATTTGTTGATCAGATCCGTTGTCTCCTTGATGTAGCGCTGCTGATCCTTTGCGGCGGAAGCTTGTTGCTCCCGCTCCACTTTGCGCAACTCCACGTACTGGCTCCATGGCACCTTGCGGTCGATGAGCTTTCCACCGGCCACTTCCAAGGTCCGTTTCGTCAGGCGGTCCAGGAAGGTCTTATCGTGTGAGATCAAGACGAGCGCTGCGGGGTAGCTGCGCAACAGGTCCTCCAACCACTGGATCGCGGGCAGGTCCAAGTGGTTGGTCGGTTCGTCCAAGAGCAGCAGGTCCGGACGCATCAAGAGCAGACGCGCCAGCTCGGCCCGCATGCGCCAGCCACCGCTCAGCTCGCTCATCAAGCGATGCATATCCTTCTCCACGAAGCCGATGCCTTTCAGCATCCGTTCGATCTGCATGTCGTGGTCGGCCGCTCCGATCGCGTTCAACCGTTCGTGCGCATGGGCGAGCAGGGTGGCCAATTCGATGGCCTCTTCATCCGTGGTGGCCTTCTCCAGGTCCTTCTCGATCCGCTCCAGGGAAGCGTTCAGCGTCAGCGCCTCCTCGAATGCCTTTTCGGCCACCTGCCAGGGCGTGAGGTTGAGGTTGTGCGCCATCTCTTGGGGGAGATAGCCCATGGTGAGCTCCTTGGGCTTGCCGATGGTGCCCTTGTCGTAGGGTTGAACGCCGGCCAGCGTCTTGAGCAAGGTGCTCTTCCCGGCCCCGTTACGTCCGACCAAGCCGATCCGGTCATCCGCGCCGATGAAGAAATTGAAGTCGTCGAACATCGGCCGTTGACCGAAATGCAGGGTGAGGCCTTGGACCGTGATCATGTGCTGAAAGGGCTGAAAAAGCGTGCAAAAGTACGGGAGTGCGGAAAAAAAAGAAGCCCCCGGCCGTGCCGGGGGCTCCCCAAAGAGATCGGAAGTGATCAGAAGTTCCAGAGATCGTGCTCGAACTCGAAGAGTTGTTGCTTGATCTCCTCACCCTCCAAGAGCGCATCCAAGCCGGTCTTGTACTCGTTGACGCCACGGTCGTACACGTTGCTCCACTTGGTGATGTAGCTGCTGAACTGGCGCTTCCAGAAGATATCCTCGAAGCTCCGGCGCTCAGCATCGTTCTCCCGGTTGAAGGCTTCCCAGTTCGCGAACACGTAGCGGCACTCGGGGTAGTAGAGCCAGAACATGGGCCCGTAACCACGCACCTCACCATCGTCGCCCTTGATCTCCTTCATCGGCGCGATCCCGAGGATACGGATATCCATGGTGCTGCGCTGCTTGTCGAAGATCCAGTCCTCCTTGATCCGATACATCTTGATATCGGCGCTTTCCACGGTGATCTCCTGGGCCACGGGCATCAGCTCCCCCGTATCCAGGTTCTCGGTCCACTGGGTGTCGATCCGGGTGAACATCTGCTGGATGTCCGCCGTGAGCAGGGGCTTCCTGAACTCGTCGTCATCAGCCATCGGTCCGGGGTCGTACGCCGTGATGGAGCCGTCCACCAGCAGACCCTGGCGGATCACGTCGAACAGGCTCTTGCGGTCGTTGATGGCCTCCGTGGGGAAATACAACGGATGGTTCATCTTCTCGCGCAGGTCGATCGTGCGCCACACACGACGGGCCCAAAGCACATCCGCCTCGCGGATATGGGTGTAGGGCACCACGCGTTTGGTCTTGGTGTGTTCCTTGATGTAGGCACCGTCGAGCACGGTCTGGGCCACGGCGTCCGTCGTGGAGCAAAGGCCCGTCACCGCGATCGCGGCAGCGGCCAGGATGTTCTTGCAGGTCCTCATCAGGTTTTCGTTTTGGCGTTACACCACTTTGAACGAGAGTGAGCCCAGGTTACGTGTGGTGCCATCGGGACCACGCGCCTTGATCTGCTCGATGTACACCTTCTGGCCCGGCTTGGCCTTCTGGAACATCTCCTTCATGTCGCCGCTCACCGCAGCGCCGTTGGTCATCTTCTCGATCGGCGTTCCACCCACGATCATGGTCACCTTGTAACCCACCACCTCGAACTTCAGGTCGAACTCGAAGTCGATCATCTTGGCGATGACACCGGCGGCAGCGGTCAATTCCGTTTTCTTGATCGTTTCGTCGTCCACGCTCTTGCCACCGAAGTAGGGGCGCGGGTTCGGCACGTTCTTCACGCGGAACTTCATCCCGGTCATGGTCTTGCTGGAACCGTCCGGGTTGGTCACCGTGGCGCTGATGGTGGCCTCGGACTCCTTGCCCGGCTTCACGATCCAGCCATCGCCACCCTTGGACAGGCTGCCGTTGGTCATGCTGGGGCGGATGTCCTTGTCGCTATAGCCGGATACGCTGATGCTCACCGGGTTGTCCACACCGCGGTAGAACACGTTCATCTTGGTGGGGCTAACGACCAGGTTGGGGGCCGCCACCTCGTACTCGGTGGTGAACACCTCGGTGGTGACCTCTCCGCCCACGGGTTTGTAGCGGATGATCCCGCTCACCGTACGCAAGCCCGCTCCGGAGGCCACTTGCTCCAGGCGCGCCATGGCACCGTTCATCGGCAGTTTGATGGACTCGCCGATGATCTCCTTCTTGGCGGTATCCACCCGTGCACCAGGACCACAGATGAACACCTCGGGGGCGTTCTGGTCGTCGTAGGCGCCCAAGAAGATGTCCGCGGAGTACTTGGCACCCACGGTCACATAGCTGCTCTGGGGTTTCACGATGGCGGTGAGCTTGTTGAACTTGAAGCTCTTGCCCTCCACCGCATCCATCATGCGCTTCACCACTTCACCCTCGGCATTGCGCACATCGGCTTGGATCTTGCTCAGGATGGTGATCCCGGCCGCCAGCGGCACATGGTAGAAGTTGATGCTCTCCCAGTTGTTCATGGTGCCGGAAGCATCCTTGCGATCGGCGAAATCGAAGATCCGGTCCATGGCCGCGGAGAGGTCCGCGTCCTCTTTCCGGCTGTTCTTCACCAGATCCCGGAAGGCCGTGAGCTTCTGCTTCAGCTCGGTGGCCGTGAAGGGCCCCTCGATGGGCTTGCCCGGTTCGCTACCCACCAGCATGTTGGTGAGTTCGTCGTGGCTGTCCTTCTTGGTCACCTTCTGCAGGTCCACGATCCGTCCATCGGTCATCACCACGCTATCGCGCACCCAGCCTTCGGCCTTCAGGATCGCACGTGCCTTGATGCTGTCGATGTAGGTCACCAGTTCGGCACCGGCCGACTGGATCTTCTTCGCCTCGTCCCAAGCCGCTCCGTACTTGGCCGCGTTCTCCGTGGCCAGTCCTTCGAAGCTCTTGTACTGGGCGTTCATCTTATCGTTGAGCGACAGCTTGGTGTTCTCCAAGCCGTTGTTCACCGTTACGAAGCTGTCCAGGATGTCCTTGGATACGTTCAGCGCGAGCAGCGCCGTCAGCACCAGGTACATCATGTTGATCATCGCCTGTCGAGGCGTCTGTTTACCGCTTGCCATATGGGTTCAACAGGTCTGTTCGGTTCCTAAGTTGGCAAAGGTCAACGGATCAACCGCGCACGGTCATTGCGGCAAGCATGTTGCCGTACACCGTGTTCAGTTTTGCGAGGTTGTCGCTCAGTTCGGCGATGTTCTCCTTGTAGCGCTTGGTGTCGTCCACCGAGTTGCGCAGGTTGGTGAGCATCTGCTCCATACCCTCGAACATCTGGTTGGCGGCTTCGAGCTTCTCGCGGCTTCCGCGCAGCTGCATCTCGTACATCTCGTTGAGGGCCGAGAGGTTCTGGCTCATCTTCTGGAGGCTTTCACCGGCGTTGCGGCCAGCGTCCACGTTGGCGGTGAGGCCCACGAGGCTCTCGCTCGCCTTGGCGTAGCTGTCGCTGAGGGTGCTCACCTTGGCGCTGGCATCCTTCAGGCTGTCCGCGTACTCGCTGGTGGCCGCAGCGGCACCGGTGATGGCGCCCATTTGCTTGGCTTGGTCGCTCAGTGAGCGCATGCCATCACCCAGGCTGGCGATCAGCTCTGGTTCGATCTTGGCACCTTCGAGCATATCGTCCAACTGCTCCGTGATGGAGCGCTGATCCTCCTTCTTGAAATCCTCACCCTCATGGCGTTCGCCGGTGGCCAGTTCGGGGTACACCAGGCTCCAATCGGGATCCTCATGCGGGGGTTCGAAAGCCGAGAAGAAGAAGATGATGGCCTCGGTACTGAGGCCGATGATCAGGAAAAAGCTGGCCATGGGCCAGTGCTGGATCTTGAAAAGAGCACCCACGATCACGACCGCTGCACCGATCCCGTACAGTTTAGCCATGAAGTTCTTCCACTTCTTGCTGCCTGGTTTCATCGTTCGTCCTTGCGTTTAAAGGTTCTGAGAGATTTCGACTGGTTCTTTATGAATGCGGCGCGCTGGTTCCGTAACGGCCGTTGATTCCTCTTTCGGTAAGGTCTACAGGTCCTCGGCGTTCACCGCCTTGCCACGGCCCAGGAAGGTCATCACCGAGCGGAAGCCGATGTAGGCCTTGGTGGTATCCTGGTATTCGTAGCTCCGGGTACCGGTCTGCATGTAGTACCCGATGTCCTTCCACGAGCCGCCGCGGATCACCTTGCGCTTGAGCGAAGGGGGGTCGTTCATCAGCGCGTCGTAGCTGTACTCGGGGTTCAGGTCGTGATCGAAGTCGTACACGCTCTCGTCGAACGCGGTGCTGGTCCACTCGGCCACGTTGCCGGCCATTTGGTAGAGGCCGTAGTCGTTGGGGGTGTAGCTGTCCACGGGCACGGTGTGGAAACCACCGTCATCCACGTAGTTGCCATGCAGGGGTTTGAAGTTGCCCAGGAAGCAACCGGAACGGTTCCGCACGTACGGGCCGCCCCATGGATACGGAGCGCCATCCAAGCCACCGCGCGAGGCGTATTCCCATTCGGCCTCGGTCGGCAGGCGGAAACGGTTGATGAAGGCGTCGCCGTTCTGGCTCAGCCAGGAGTTCATCAGCTGGGTGCGCCATACGTTGAAGGCGTTGGCCTGCTGCCAGGTCACCCCCACCACGGGGTATTCATCGTAGGCCGGATGCCAGAAATAGTTCTCGGTCATCGGCTCGTTGAAGGAGTAGGTGAAGTCGTGGACCCAGACCAAGGTGTCGGGATACACGTTGATGATCTCCTTGATGATGAACTTGGAACGATCGCTATGCCCACGGATGGCGTTGTTCTGGCCCTTCACGTTGGTGTAGCTCAGGTCCAGGTCGCGGGCGTTGTTCGCCTTCCGGGCGGCCTCCTTGAGGTCGATCCAGTAGTACTCGAACATCAGCTTGCGGGTATCGATCTCCTTGCGGCGGTAGAACTGTTCGCTCTCGCTGAGGAACATGTCGGCGAGGGCCTCGCGCTCCTCGTCGCCGTACCAGTCGATCCGTTCGCGCCAGTTGATCACCGGTGGATCGATCTCCTCGCCGAACTCGTCCTCGGTCATCACATGTTCGCCGATGTCCTCATCGCCCAGGATCCGTTTGGCGATGGAGTCCCGCACGTAGAACACGAACTGCCGGTATTCGTTGTTGGTGATCTCCGTTTGGTCCATGTAGAACGCCTGCACGGACACGGTCTTACTCTTGCTGACCGAAGCGTAGGGCACATCCTGGTCGCTGGGCCCCATGACAAAGGAACCCATGCCGATGTAGTTCATGCCATACGGGTCAACATCGTACCAGCCCGGACGGCCCTGGACACCGATGAGTTGCCCCTGACCACCACCGCCACATCCAGCCAGAACGGCTGCGGCGCAGAGATACACTATGGGACGTTCCATGTTCTTCCTATTTTGCCGTTCCATCATTTCCTTGCAGGGACCCCGCCTCCGGACCGTTCGGGTAAGCGAACAGACTGAAGACAAGGCTGCGTACGGCAGTTTGGGTTACTGGGTTTCGGTCGCTTAGAGGAATCGTACGTTCTTGTAGATCTGCAGGTCGGGTTTCTTCTCCAGCAGAACACAATAGCTGAGCATGATCTCGTGCGTACCACTGCTGTAGTTCTTCAGTTGCGAAGTGGTCACGTCGTAGCTGTAGCCGATCCGGAGCATCGACTTGTCGTTCGGTTTCAGTTGATATCCGATGAGCGGAGCGATGGCGTCCTCGGTCCGGTAGGTAACGCCCAGCCAAACCTGGTTATTATAGAGGAAGTTGGCGTTCAGGTCCACCTGGGTGGAGGTACCGTCGCTCTTGATCAAGGTGGAGGGCTGGAGCACGTACTTCTTATCGCCACCGATGGCCCAGTCGTACCCGGCTTGCACGAAATAGTGCCGCACCCCGGTGATGCTGACATCCGCCAATTCCGGTTCGGTGAGGTGCGTGGCGCTGAGGCCGATCCACAAGGTGGGGCTGGTGTAGTACAGACCTGCTCCCAGGTCGAACTTGGAGTCGCTACGGCCACCCATCGGAATGGCGCTATCGTCCGAGGGGTTGTCCCGGGCGATCCAGTTGTTGCCCAGGGTGTGTGCCAACAGCCCACCGGAGAGACCGATGCCCAAGGTACCCGGCCCGAGCTTGCGGTGGAAGCTGTAGCTCAGCCTTACGAAATTGCTGTTCTGCTGGCCGAGTTTATCGAAATAGGCGCTGATGCCCACCCCACTGCTGATCTTCTTGATCGGCATGTGGGCGTTGAACAGTCCGGTCTTGGGCGCCCCATCGAATCCGGTCCATTGCTGGCGGAAGATGCCCGTGGCACACAATTGGCCTGTGGTACCTGCCACGGCAGGGTTCACCGATAGCCGATCGAACATGTATTGGGTGAGTTGTGGATCCTGCTGGGCGAGAGCTGCTCCAGCGATGCACAGACTGACCGTTGCGGTAAGTATCCCCCTCATTCGTGTATCGTTCTTTTCCGCCGTTCTTGGGACGACATGCCCCTGGGTTCTTGCCAGAACCGGCGCCAATATAACAACATTCCGATCCGTCCAAATGTTGGATCGGTGCCGTGGGATCGGGTTCCCAAGCCTTTCGGCCGGGCGGTCCCGGGGTCAGGAAAGCTTCTGGAAGGTGCGCCACCAGCGGTCGGGCACCTCTTCGCGGCAGGCCATCCGGTAGTCGGAATAGGAGCATGGCACGAGGTGGTGTCTTTCGAAGCGCGCCTCCTGTTCGGCCTTGTAGGGGATGTCCATCCACCAGCGGTCGCTCACGGTGCTTTTGTAGAACACCAGTTCCTGTTCGTGGCCCCGGATGGGGATGCGGAAACGGGTGAAGCGCTTGCGGTCCAGCCAAGGCAGGTCGTTGGTGCGGCTTCGGAAGCCATCGAGGAAGCACCAGACCATCTGCGCCACGAGCTGGGCGGTGGTACTGTCCTGGTCCACGGTGGGGTCCATCTCGTAGATACCCACGGAGGTGATCTTCTCGCTGATGCCGGCATAGCGCATGAGCTGGCAGATCTCTTCGCCATGGAAGCCGTTGGGGCCGGGGCGGCTGGTGCCGGGCGCATCGCTGCGGCGCACGCTGGTCATGTCCACGCTGAGCGTATCGCCGTTGCGCATCACGGGTTCGGCGTCGGCCATGGTGGCGCGCAGCTCGCCCAGGCGATGGGCGTCGAAGAACAGGCGGTCCATCAGTTCGATGCCCGGCTGATCCACCAGGTAGGTCTGGTACCCGAGGTTGCTGTAGTTGAACAGGTAGTTGGGCTGGCGCAGGACGATGTGGCTGAGGTAGCTGCTCTCGGCCAGCCCCTGCCCGGGTTCGCCCAGGTCGAAGCGAGCATCGATGCACACCAGGTTGGCCGTACGCTCCAGCTTCTCGTAGGCGAGGTATTGCGAGAAGGTGTGCCCCTGCCCGCCGCCGATCAACACGGGCACGATGTTCATGCGGATCAGTTCGGCGAGGGTCTCGGCCACGGCGTGCTGGGTGTCCGCAGCACTGGCCCCGGGGTGGATATCGCCCAGGTCCACCAAGGCCAGGTTGCCGTTGGGCATGAAAAGGCGGTACAGCTCGTCGCGGACGGCATCGGGGGCATGCACCACCCCGCGGGGGCGTGCGTTGCCCGGATCATCGAGCACGCCGAAGAACGCCACCTGCATGCCTTCGAGCGCGGGGAACCCACCTTGGGAGGTATGGCTGAGCACGTTGTCCCCGATGGTATTGGCGGGCCATTCCGGCCGGCTGTTGCCGAAACGTTCGCTGGGCTTGAAGTAGATGCTGATGTCCATGTCCCGGTCGCGGGGCCCCGTGATCCCGATGATCCTCGGACCCTGTCGGCGCTAAGGTCAGGGGTATGGAAAGCAAGTGGGCACCCACCGTGCGATGGATGCCCACAGGTCGTTGTTGGCAACAGCTATCCCTTCTTGGCGCTCTTCTTCGCGGCCGCCTTCTTGGGCGCGGCCTTCTTCGCAGGGGCTTTGCGCGCTGCGGGGGTCTTGGCGGCTTTCTTGGCCGCTTTGGCCGGAGCGGCCTTCTTGGCCGCACGCCCGCGCCGCGCCCCTTTCCGTTCGGGTGCGGCCGCCAGCAGGGCCGTGGCCTCTTCCAAGGTCACCTGCTCCGGGGCCTTCTCCTTGGGCACGTTGGCGATCTTGTCCCCATCGGTGATGTACGGGCCGTAGCGCCCCGCGAGCACCTGGATCACCGAACCCTCGAACTCCTTGAGGATGTTCTGCCGCACCCCGGCGAGCTTGGCCTCCACGAGCTCGATGGCCCGCTCCAGGGTGACGGTGGCCGGATCCTCGTTCCGGGGCACGTTGGCGTAGGTCTTCCCGAACTTGACGAAGGGGCCGAAGCGACCACGCCCCTGCACGATCATCTCGCCTTTGTACTCGCCGAGCTCGCGCGTGGCGTTGGCGGCCTTCTTCAGGTCGATGAGCTCCACCGCACGGCGCAGGTCGATCGCCAAGGGGTCGTCTTCCGGCGTGAGGCTGGCATAGGTGGCCCCCAGGCGCACGTACGGCCCGAAACGACCGATGCCCACGGACACCACCTCGCCATCCCGCTCGCCCAAGGTGCGTGGCAGTTTGAAGAGGTCGAGCGCCTCTTGCAACGTGATCGATTGGATGCTCTGGTCCTTCCGAAGACTGGCGAAGCGCGGCTTCTCCTCGTCCTCCACCGTGCCGATCTGGATCATGGGGCCGAAGCGACCGATGCGTGCGATGATCGGCTTGCCGCTGACCGGGTCGATGCCCAGTTCCCGCGAGCCCGTGGCACGCTCCGCCGTCTCCTGTACGGTGCCGATGGTGGCGTGGAACGGCTTATAGAACCGCGCGAGCATCTCGCGCCAGTTCTCCTTGCCTTCGGCGATCACGTCGAACTCCTCCTCCACCTTCGCGGTGAAGTGGAGGTCCACCACGGTGGGGAAGTGCTCCACGAGGAAGTCGTTCACCACCATGCCGATGTCCGTAGGGAAGAGCTTCTGCTTCTCGGCACCGGCGTTCTCCGTGGCGGTGACATCGGTGATCGTGTCGTTCGCCAGGGTGAGGATGCGGTAGGCGCGCTTGGTGCCTTCGCGGTCCTCCTTCACCACGTAGTTCTTCTTCTGCACGGTGCTGATGGTGGCCGCATAGGTGCTCGGGCGTCCGATGCCCAGCTCTTCCAGCTTCTTCACCAGACTGGCCTCGGTGTAGCGCGGCGCCGGGCGATCGAAACGCTCGGTGGCCACCATTTCGCGCAAGCCGAGCTTCTCGCCCTGCTTCATCTCCGGGAGCAGACCTTCCTGTTCCTCGCCATCCTCATCGTCCTTGCCTTCCATGTAGACCTTGAGGAAGCCATCGAAGAGGATCACTTCACCGGAGGCCTTGAGCACCTGGCCGGGACGCGAACTGATGGCGATGTCGACAACGGTCTTCTCCAGCTCGGCATCGGCCATCTGGCTGGCGAGGGTGCGTTTCCAGATCAGGTCGTAGAGGCGTTCGGCATCGCGGTCGCCCCCGGCGTTCCGCACCATCATATCCGCCGGGCGGATGGCTTCGTGCGCCTCTTGTGCGCCCTTGCTCTTGCTGGTGTATCGCCGGGGCTTGCTGTAGCGCTCGCCGTACTGGCCGCTGATCTGTGCCGCGACCGCGGCGATGGCCTGTTCGCTCAGGTTCACCGAGTCGGTACGCATGTAGGTGATGTGCCCCTGTTCGTACAACCCCTGTGCGATACGCATGGTGCGGTCCACCCCGAAGCCCAGCTTGCGACTCGCCTCCTGCTGCAAGGTGGAGGTGGTGAACGGTGCGGCGGGCGTGCGTTTGCCGGGCTTCTTCTCCACGGCGTTCACCGTGAAGTCCGCGCCAAGGCATCCGTTCAGGAAATCCATGGCCTCGGGTTCGGTGGCGAAGCGTGCCGGTAGTTCGGCCTTCACCTGCGCCCCACTGCCGGTGGTGAACACGGCGGTGATGCGGAACGCGCTCTTGCTGTTGAAGTCCAGGATCTCGCGTTCGCGTTCCACGATGATGCGTACGGCGACGCTCTGCACCCGCCCCGCGCTGAGGCTGGGTTTCACCTTGCGCCAAAGCACCGGACTGAGCTCGTAGCCCACCAGCCGGTCGAGGACACGGCGCGCCTGTTGGGCATCGACCAGGTGCACGTCGATGGTCCGTGGGTTCTCGATGGCCTCCAGGATGGCCTTCTTGGTGATCTCGTTGAAGGTGATGCGCTTCACCTTGGCGTCCGGAAGTCCCAGCGCCTCCTTCAAGTGCCAGCTGATGGCCTCTCCTTCGCGGTCTTCATCGGTCGCGAGCCACACGGTGGCGGCCTTGTCGGCTTCCTTCTGAAGTTGCCTCAGGCGGTCCTTCTTGTCATCGGGGATGATGTAGGTGGGCTCGAAACCGTTCTCCACATCCACACTGAGGTCGCGTTCGGGCAGGTCGCGCACATGACCATAACTGCTCAGCACCGTGAAGCCGTCGCCGAGGTACTTCTCGATGGTCTTGGCTTTCGCCGGAGACTCCACGATCACCAGATCGCTATTCTTCTTCGCCATTGGGTTCCGCGATGTTGTGCCCCACCCGACCGGTACTGCGGGGGGGGCGGGGCGGCAAAGAAAAGTGTATCCGCTGGCTTTCCGGCGATCGTATCGGCCCGTGACCGATGCTTCCCCTAAAGGGGAAGGTGGATCCATCGGCCACGACCGGACCTATCTTCGTTCCATTCGAGCCTACCATGCGCACCATTCCGACCACGTTATTCGCCCTGCTCCTTACCCTCCAGGCCGGGGCTCAGTCCGCGGTGGAACCACCGGCCAAGGCTGTCGCACATTTCGCCGCCAAGTACCCCGATGCGGTGGTGAAGGAATGGGAGCGCCGCAAACGCAACTACCGTGTGGAATACACCTTGAAGGGGGTCGAATACGATAGCTATTACACGCCGGAAGGGGCATGGGTGCGGACCGAACGGGAGATCGGCATGAAGGATCTTCCCCCAGCCGTCGTTGCCGCCTTGAAGGCCGGTAAGTACGCCACTTGGCGCGTGGCTGACGTGGAGCTGCACGCTACCGCCGAACAACCCAAGCTCTACAAGGTGAAGGTGGAGCAAAAAGTCCAGGCGATGGAGCTCTACTACACACCCGATGGAAAGTTGATCAAGGAGAAGCAGGACGAATGACCCGCTCCCGGAACGACCGTTGCGTTGCCCTGCTACGGACCTGGAGTCCCCTGATCCTCTTGGTGTACCTGACCTCCTGCGGCCGGGCACAAAGCCATGAACCGCCGACACCATCGCTTGCCATGAGCCAATACGACCACAGCAACAATCCGTACTACTCGCACACCGACACGAACAAGCTGAACGTGCCCTTGAGCGAATGGAAGAAACTGTTGCCTGAAGACCTTTACCACATCGCCTTCGAGAAGGGCACCGAACGTGCCTTCACGGGCAAATACTGGGATTTCGAGGGGATCGGGACCTACGCCTGCGCCGTGTGCGGCAACGTGCTCTTCCAGGCCGATAGCAAATTCACCAGCAGCTGCGGGTGGCCGAGCTTCTTCCAACCCCAGCGCAAGGATGCCTTGCATTACCACGAGGACCTCACCTTCGGCATGGTGCGCACGGAAACCACCTGTGGGCGTTGTGGCGCACACCTCGGCCATGTGTTCGAAGATGGGCCCAAGCCGACCGGACTGCGGTACTGCATCAACTCGGTGAGCTTGGAGTGGCTGGGCGAGTGAACGACCGGGGGAAATACTTCTCGCGCAGAGACCCATAGGAATACATCACACGCAGAGACGCAGAGAGCGCAGAGGAATCCGGATCACGCAGAGACGCAGAGGGCGCAGAGGAATACTTCTCACGCAGACCCAGAGGAAGACCTCTCACGCAGAGACGCGGAGAGCGCAGAGGAATCCGGATCACGCAGAGATGTGGAGGGGTCAATACCTCGATCATGTAAGGCTTCGGCGGAGGGCGGACTGTGATCCGGCCGGAAGTGCATGAACACGGGCCGACGGCGCTGATCGCGCTGCGCCCATCCATGGACTTGCTTTCAAAGCACCTGAAGCAGCTGGGCCGAGAGCCCTGGATCGGCTGCGTCCTGATCCGGACACTTCTCCTATCTTGGCGTGATGCGTGGGATCCTGACCCGAGTACTACTGGCTGGTTGCCTGGTCGCCTGTGGGCGTTCCGAGGTGGCGGATACCAAGGTCCACCCCGCGAAGGCCAAGGTCGACTCGTTGTTGACCGTGGCACAGACCGGAGAGCGCGGGAACCACCTGGCGGGCCTCCACGCCGCTCAACAAGGGTGGGACCTGGCCGCTCAGCACGGAGACCTCGTGGCCGAGGCCCGAATGGGCAGCACGCTCCTTTACAACGCGGTACAGCTGGATTCCATGGACCTCTTCGCCACGCATGCGCCTGCGGTGCGCGAACTCCATGCGGCCTTGGGCGATGCCACCATGCTCGCACGTCACCTCCGCAGGATGGGCGACGCGCATTACCGCAGGATGATCCCTACGACGGCCCAAGCGTACTACGACAGTGCCGTAGTGGTGGCTCGGATGGCGGACGCCCAAGTGGAGTTGGCCGAGACCTTCAGCTCGAACGGGTCGTTGCTGCTCGACCAAGGCAACACCGACGAGGCCCTGTTGCTGCAGCGGCGAGCCCTGCGGATCCTGGACAGCATCGGCATGGACAGCCTTCCCCGCGTAAGGGTCCTGGGCAACCTGGGCTATGCGTACTACTGGGCGGGCAAAGCCGATGAGGCGATCGCCGCTTACGATTCGGCGTTGAAGACCCTGGGTCCGAATGGCGACTTCCGCATGCGGGCCTGGAACCAAATGAACCTGGGTAGCGCCTACATCGAAAAGGGCCTGTACGTGCCCGCGCTGGAACATCTGCAACAGGCCTACGACATCCATGCGGACCAAAAGATGATGTTCGAGGCCGCCGCCTGCATCTTCTACATGGCCTATTGCCAAGAACATGTGGCCCCACCGGCCGAGGTGATTCAGTCGTACAAGCGCATGATCGCCATCTACGACAGCTTGGGCGTGCCGAAACGGAGCATGACCGGACATGGACAGTTGGGCCGCTACCTGGTGGACCTGGACAGCGTACGATGCAGGGAGAACGGCCTCACCTTGGAACAACGCAACGCCTTGGCGCTTTGGCATTGCCGACAGGGGGTGACCATCGCACGCGGCACCACCATGCCCGCTCAGCTGGGCGACCTGCTCGATGGCCTTTGCGATGCCGAACACCGCACCGGTGCGCTGGACAGTGCGTTGAAACATGCGCGCGAAGCCATCGCGATCCGCCAGGCGCACGACACCCCGGCACGCACCGCAGGTTCGTACAAGGACCTGGGCATGGTGCTCCACACCAAAGGATCGCATCGCGAGGCCGAAAACGCCTACCTGACCGGCCTGAAGCTGCTCCAAGGGCACTCCCACCCGCAGAACGAAATGGCCCTGCACGACGGGCTGCGGGTGCTCTATGCCGCCATAGGCCGGTACGACCGGGCCTACACCCACCAGCAGCAGGTGCAACGCCTCAAGGACAACACGTTGAGCGAGACCCAACGCAAGGACCTGGTGCAACGCGACCTGCAATGGAAGTTCGATCGTGAACGGCTCGCCGACAGCCTGAGGTCCGCCCAGCAGTTGCGCGACATCGAAGACCAGCGTACCATCGCCGAGCTGCGCGCCGAGCGCGCCGACACCCGCTCCCTGCTCCTGGGGGGTGGGGGCCTGCTCCTGGCCGGAGCGGGTGCCTGGCTGGTGATCCTGGACCGCAAGCGCCGCCGCGAACGGTTCGCCAAGCAGGCCGCCCAGCTCGAAGCGAAGGCCCTGCGCGCACAGATGGACCCCCACTTCATCGGCAATGCGCTGCACGCCATCAACAGCTACCTCCTGGTGAACGACGCACGGTCCGCCAGCGACCTGTTGAGCCGGTTCGCCCAATGGATGCGCAGCACACTGGAGAACAACCGCCTGGACGAGGTGCCCCTGAGCGATGAGGTCGAAACCGCACGCACCTACCTCGCCCTTGAACGCGCCCGGACCGGCGAAAAGTTCGACTTCTCCATCGACCTGCCCGATGATGAGGCCACACGCCGCACCCCGATCCCCACCATGCTGATCCAGCCCCTGCTGGAGAATGCGGTGAAGCATGGCATCATGCCCAAGAGCGGTCCTGGACACATCCGACTGCGGATCGAGGAAAAGGCGGATGAGCTGATGATCACCGTGGAGGACGATGGGGTGGGACGCGAGGCTGCGGCACCGCGCAATGGCCGACGCTCCATGAGCGGCACCATCACCGCAGAAAGGCTTGCTCTGCGCAGCGAACGCACCGGCAAACCGTCCACGATGGGCGTGGAAGACCTTGGCCCGGGCACGCGTGTGACCCTCCGGCTCCCCCTCGAACCCACGTAGCAGACCCCCCGGTTCGCGCCACACGCCCGCCGGCCCACATGACCTCCGGGAGTGGATCACGTATTCGTCCTTCACCATGATCACGGCCGCCGCCCGATCACGGTCCAAGCCGCCCGATGCACCCTAGGGTCCGCCACTTTCCAGGCCTGGCCCGCCATATCCTCGAAACAACGGTTCGTGGCCATCGCGTGGCCGCATTTTTGGAATAGGCCATGGAACAGCCACGCCCCATACCGAGCGAAAGCCGTAGTTTCATCCACGCGCCCATGCCCACCACCGCCATCATCGTGGACGACGACCCACGCTTTCGCGATGTGCTCGCCACGCTGTTGGCCGAGCGCTTTCCAGAAGTGGCTCTCGTGGGCAAGGCAGGGTCCGTACCCGAAGCCGTTCCACTAATCAAGGAGAAACGACCCGACCTGTTCTTCTTGGATGTGGAGCTCGGTGGCCTGTCCGGCTTCGACCTGCTCAAACGGATCGTTCCGCTGGAACCCTTGGTGGTGTTCGTGACCGCACATGCCGGATACGCCGTGCGCGCCATCAAGTTCAACGCCTTGGACTACCTGGTGAAGCCATACAGCGCCGACGAGTTCGATGAAGCCGTGCAAAAGGCGCTGACCCGCCTCAGCGCTGGATCGCGCACGCCCATGTTGCAGGCCTTGTTGGGCAACGTGATCAGCGACCGCCAAGTGGCCATCAGCGATGGCAAGGGCCTCACGGTGCTCCACCTCGACGATATCGTGTACTGCAGCAGCGACGACACCTATACCGTGGTGCACACGCGCACCGAGAAGAAACCGATCCTGGTGACCCGTCCCTTGGCCCTCTTCGAAGAGTTCCTTGCGGACAAAGGATTCGTGCGCATCCACCAGAGCCACCTGGTGCACCGCAAGCACATCAAGCGCTACATCCGTGGCGAGGGCGGCGAGGTGATCATGAGCGATGGCACCAACCTACCCGTGAGCCGTCGCATGAAGGGAGAGTTGATGAAGGTGCTGGAGAAGATCTGACACCATTGGGGCATCCCGGTCCTGCCGATCCGTAGGTGGCCCATCCGCAAGCCTTTCCCTGCCCGCTCCCTGGATCCATTGCCCGTGCGGTGAGCAAGATGCCGTACCGCTACGGATCCGTGTGGTGATGCAGAGCGGAAGCCACGGCCACCTTCACTTCCATACTACTTCGCTGCCTCACGACCGCGACCCGCAGACCACTTCAGGGTCCCCCACCCCATGCGCAGATGGACCGGATGAACAGACCGAGCGATACGGGATGAGTGGGAAAGGCCCTTGCCGTGCGCGGTCTTGTGGTTACTGAGACGGCATGAAAGAACCGGTCGATCCAATGGTGAAAAGGTGAAAGGGTGAAAAGCGTGAGAAGGTGAAATGCCTTGCACCCTTTCACGCTATCACCCCAGTGGTCCAGACCGCTGCGCTCGGCCCGATCTACATCACCGGCTCAGTAACACGCGTGGCACACCCGCTGCGGACCTGGCGACGACCACCGCCGAATACCATGAGAAAGGCTCCGGATCCTTGAAACGATCAGGACCGCGGGGCAGTGCGCACCAGTTTTGGTGACCCACGGGACCCAGCTTACGGGCCTGACCGCACGAATCGAATGAACCACCTGGTCCGACACGGCAGGCTCCCTCACTCCCCGAACCGACCCGCGGGAACAACCCACGGACGATAGTACCCAACCTTCAGACCGTACCACCTCGAACCCCAAGAACCATGAAGACACTGACCACACTACTGACCGGAGCGCTGCTGCTGGCAAGCACCGCCACCCAGGCCCGCATCCTGCGCGTGAACAATGTTGCGGTACTCGCCACGGCTTGTGCGGATTGCCACCAAAGCCTCCCCTCCGCCATTTCCGCCGCTCTGGATGGCGACACCATCCACCTGGAACCTTCTGACGCGAACTATGGCGATGCTACCATAACCAAACGGCTGGTGATCATCGGCGCTGGATACAAGCTGGGGCCGACGGCACCGAACAATCCGGGCTTGCAGGCCAACAGCCAAAGTTCGCGTGTGAATCTTCTCACCTTGAACAATATCAACTCGTCGGGCACGGCGCTCTTGGGTCTTCATTTCGTGAACGCCGGCGGCGGACTTAACATCTCCAACACAGCCAACATCGAGGTTCGCCGCTGCATCTTCGAGTCCTTGGGGATCAATTTCCCCAACGGCACGGGAGTCTCGGTCTCGAACATCCTGATCGCCGAGAATTTCATAGGGTCCGGCGGGATCAATGAAGAAATAGGAACCCAAACGATCAATGGGTTGACCATCCGCAATAACCTCATCACCGGCGCACTCGCCCTCGTAGAGGCTGCGGATGTCATCACCAACCTATCCGTACTGAACAACACGTTCCTATACAACGGGAATCATCAGATGAAGAACGCGGAGATCGCCCGCAACGTCTTCTACCAAGGGAACATCACCGGCACGAACAATACGATACATGACAACATCAGTGCAGTCGCATTAGCGGGTGGCGATGCGAGCAACGCGGTGGTGAACATGGCCAACGTGTACAACCTCACCGTCGGTACCGACGACAGCAAGTACGACATCCTAGCCAGTTCGCCGTACAACGAGAACGGAGCCTCACCGCGTGGTGCGTTCAGTGGCGCATCGCCCTACCGGTTAAGCGGCATTCCACCCATACCGGCCATCTATCAGTTACAAAGCACCGTGGAGACCACGCCCGGCGGCGGTCCCGTTCAAGTAACGCTGAGCACCCGCTCCAACCCCTGAGCCATGCCACACCTTCAAACCGTGTTCGCGGCCGTCCTCCTGTGCGGAGCGGCCCACGCGCAGAACATGATCCGTGGCGAATACTGGATCGACCAGGACCTCGGCTTCGGTGCCAACAACTCGTTCGCGCTGGCCCAACAACCCGACGTGGCATCCATCCAACTACCCATCAGTCTCAACGGCTTTTCACCCGGTGTACATACCATCGGTATCCGGACCATCGATGCCAGTGGGCATTGGAGCTTGACGAACTTCAGCACGGCAGTGGTCACAACTGAACCTGAACCGCCACTCCTAACGCGCGTGGAGTATTTCCTGGACCAGGATCCCGGATTCGGTGAAGGCACGGAGGTATGGAGTGGCACCGGTACCGATGCTCCGGGTATCGGATCCCTACCAGATGTTTCGGCCCTTGCGCCCGGATCGCATACGCTGTTCGTCCGCACCATCGACTCAGCGGGACATTGGAGCCTGACCGTTCATGCGCCCATCGTGATCACGGCTCCCGACGTGGCCAGTGATATCGTGCGCGTGGAAGTCTTCAACCTGACCACCGCTAACGATCCGGGCTTCGGTAGCGCAGCGGCTCTCACGGTAACCGAGCCACAGATCAACCTTGTGGAAGCCGCGTTATGGTCCGACGACCCACTCTCCATCGCACAGGGGAATACGCTGGCTGTCCGTAGCATGGATTCAAACGGTAAATGGAGCCTCACGAATTTCTTCTCCGCCGATGTCGTCCATACGAACGTTGCCGACCTCTTTACCCAGACCGGCATCACCACCTACCCCAACCCCTTCAGCGAGGGCATCACCGTACGCAGCGAAGATGGCCAACCCCTGCGCGTGGTACTCTACGACCCGCAAGGGAAGCTGGTACATGACAAGGTGTTGAACGGCGAGACGTACATCGACCTGGGCCAGCATGCCAGCGGCACCTACACGGCCTTCTTCTGGAAGGAACTGGAACGGATACACCGCGTGCAACTTGTGAAACACTGATGCGAACGGGCGGTGGATGGTGGGTGGCCGGAGGCGTACTCCTGCTGATCCTGATCCGCTGACCACCGCGAACCACTGACCGAACCAACCCAACCATCATCCCATGCATTGCAGGAACTGCTCAAATGAAGTGAACGAGAAAGCCATCGGCTGCCCGAAGTGCGGCATGGACCCTCGCAAGTCGAACCGCTTCTGCCCCTCGTGCGGCAACGCCACGGCCGAGAGCCAGGTGATGTGCACGCAGTGTGGTGTCGCCCTGAACAAACCGGGGTTCTCACTGGACACCAGTACGCTCCCGAAGTTCGACGTGGCCAAATTCACCGGTAACAAGGCCAACATCGCCGCCGTGGTGGCTTTGCTGGGCTGCCTTCTACCGTGGCTGAAGGTCAAGATGTTCGTATCGCAGACCGCCAACATGTTCTCCTTGGCCTCGGGTGCGGACAGCCTATCGTCGATGAACGCGCTCATGGGCGGCGGCGGGAGCATCCTGGTTTCGGGGCTGCTGCTGCTCTTCCCGATCGCGTTGATCGGTTTCCTCGTGGCCGACCTTGTACCCGCCATCACCAAACACAAGAAGTGGTTCCTGATCGGCTCGCTGGTCCTGATCGTCTATGCCGGCATCGGCTTGTATCAGTTGTCCAACCCCTCGTTGCCCGAGTCGAACGACATGTTCGGGATGGCCCGGAAAATGACCTCGAACGCCATCTCCATCGGATGGGGCTACTATGTGAGCGCCGCAGCGACCATCGCCACCTTCGTGCTGGCGAAGCGATGATCCGGACGGAAGGATGTTCTCCGAGACTCCCCGAAGGCACGGCACCGAACGACAACAACCACGACCCTCATGTCCCATCTCCGATCCCTCGCCATCGGCTACGCCATGGCCACCACCTTGTTCGCCGCGGCACAGGCCCACTCCTTGGGCGACCGGGCCCAACTCCTTTCCCTGCACTACGGCAGCAAGGCCACCGGCACGCCGCCCGTGGTGCGCTGGCAGCCCAGCTCCGAGGTGGCCGCTCGTTTCGAGACCTATTCGAGCGGCCCATTGGAGACAACAGTGGACACCACCTTCCAGGTCGGCGGATCCGAACTGATCGTGTTCTTCCGAACCCAGGTACCACGCGACCCCGAAAGCGTGTTCTGCGAATTCTGCGTGGACCGTATCGACATGGCTCGAATGAGCTATGATGACAACGATCGGCCCACCAAGAAAGAAGCGTTCATTCCCGGTTTCCTTGAGCAGGGTACGCTGGAAGACCAGCGCAAGCCCGAACTCGTGGTCATGAACAACTGGCCCGTGGCGGTGAAGTTCGTATCCTCCGAAGGCGACATGATGAACATGAGCCGATCGGAACACTACTTCTCCTTCCCGGAATTGAAACCCATCCTCTCCGTGACCACGTTCGAGTTCCAAGAACTACGCGGTGGACCGAACGGCCCTATGAACACGCAGGTGGAACGTACCGTGCGCTTCATCGCAGAGGATGAGGAGAACACGTCCCTATACGAGGCGGAGGTGACCACCATGACCGATGGTGGCACGCGCACCAGCGCGTTCTTCGTGTGGAGCGAGGACCAGCATCGCTTCGT
The DNA here is from genome assembly GCA_008016945.1 of Flavobacteriales bacterium. The sequence goes on along the minus strand of SSGN01000072.1, from coordinate 367 downwards.
GCCGAAGGCAGCCAGCGCTAACCCGGCGGTTCCGGCCGTACGGAAGAAGTGAACCATGCCTAACGCCACTTCCTTCATCACCACCGCCATGCCGCTCATCTCCTGTGGCAGCGGCCCATCAGCGACGCCCCCCAACCCCGCGACGAACGTTCCACCGCTCGAACCGCCGATGACCGCACGCACGCCTTGGGTCATACGCGGCAGGTCCATGCTATGCAACAACCCCGCCGTATCGTCCTGCGAATAGATCCCTTCGGATCTCTAGCCTACACCTTACTGAGACGGCATGAAAGAACCGGTCGATCCAATGGTGAAAAGGTGAAAGGGTAATAAGCGTGAGAAGGTGAAATGCCTCGCCCCCTTCACG
>SSGN01000166.1 GCA_008016945.1 Flavobacteriales bacterium | reverse complement strand
GCGTATTGGTGGCGTGATGGCGAAGAAGGAACCGCTTCTGAACGAAGCACGCGGGTCGTTCCATGCCGCACTACTTGGATCGGTGTTGAATGTGGATGCCGCTGGTGTACCCACCAATGCGGATAAAGCCAACCGCGCCAGTATTGCGATCGCCAAAGGGATCATTGAACGCATCGGTGAACACCGTGGCTTGGAACGCTTGGCCGGCCAAAGCTCGGGCGATCAATTCGAGGGTATTTGCACGGAATTCATCAAGACGACGTTCACCGCACTTGGCCACCTCAGACCGGGCCGTTGGACCGTATCGAAAGGCGTTGGTGGAGGCCGGATGGGCATTGCACGCTTCGAACAGCATTCCCACCTCGACGCCTTGGCTGACCTGGCCTCGAAGACGCCGGAACTCGCTGCTGCTCTGGGCAGCGACTATCTGATCAAGCCGGATGTGGTCATCTATCGAGAGCCCGAACCGGACGAGAGCCTCAATTCCGCTAGGCCCATCGTGAACGACGATGTAGCCCGGTTCACCGGATTGCGGTCGAAGAACAACCAGATGCCGATCCTGCATGCCAGCATCAGTTGCAAGTGGACTTTGCGTAGTGATCGGGCACAGAACGCACGTTCCGAAGGGTTGAACCTGGTGCGAAATCGCAAAGGGCGCTTGCCACACATCACGGTGATCACGGGCGAACCCACGCCGAGCCGTATCTCATCCATTGCCTTGGGTACGGGCGACATCGACCATGTGTACCACTTCGCCTTGCACGAGTTGCTCGATACCGTCCGGGATCTTGGCATGAGCGATGCAGAAGATTCGATCCACACCATGATCCAAGGAAAACGGCTACGGGACATCTCCGATCTGCCGCTCGATCTGATCGTGTAGCGCAGCATACCCGAAACGAGTCCCGCACCTCTCCGATCGGCACCTTCATCGCCGACCAGAAGCATGGCTTCTTCGAGAGCGATGGCTTCAACGCGGTGCTACGGGAGGTGCAAGCGCAGCCGCGCAGGTTCAAGGTGTACGAGAAGGCGGGTACCTTGCGGATCAGCGTGCAGGATGTGAAGAATGTACAGGTTGCGAAGGTGGCGATGGAGAGCGTGGTGGGTGGTCCTGTTGTTACTGACGCGATACGTTAGTATATTTGCCCCACATGATCAGGTCGTTCGGGTCGAAGGAGACCGAGGGGATATGGAACGGCGAGGTCGTGCGCAAGCTGCCCTCAACTATTCAAGAGACCGCCAGAAGGAAGCTCAGAATGCTCAACAACTCACAGGACATCGCCGACCTGCGCATACCGCCAGCGAACCGATTGGAAAAGCTGGCGGGGAAGCTGAAGGACTACCACAGCATTCGGATCAACGACCAGTGGCGCATCATTTTCAAATGGCAGAGCGGCAACGCCTACGAGGTAGAGATCGTCGATTACCACTGAACCAGTACCCATGAAGAAGCTCCCGAACATCCACCCCGGCACCGTGCTCCAAGCGGAGTTCCTCGCCCCCATGGGCATCAGCGCCTACCGCCTTGCGAAGGACATCGGCATCCCGCAAACGCGTGTGTCGCAGATCATCAAGGGCGACCGTCGTGTGACGGCCGATACCGCCCTGCGCCTTGCGAAGTATTTTGGCAACTCCGCCAAGTTCTGGTTGGGCCTGCAGGATGATTTCGATCTGGAGGAGGAGTTGAAGGGCAAGCAAAAGGAGCTGGCCGGGATCCCGGCGGCTCAAAACCTGGCAGCATAGGCACTTACACCCAAGCACGGCTTCCTCGAGAGCGATACGTTCCAAGCCGTGTTTCGGGCTGTGCAAGCGCAGCCGCGCAGGTTCAAGGTGTACGAGAAGGCGGGTACCTTGCGGATCAGCGTGCAGGATGTGAAGAATGTACAGGTTGCCAAGGTGGCGTTGGAGGGCGAGGTGGGGTGATTGGGAACAAGCAGCGCTTCGCCCTGCCTTCGCGTCTTACTTGTACATTGCAATGTCCATGCGGAAGATCCTTACTCTGCTTTTCCTGGTCCCCTTGCTGAGCTCCGCCCAGGACTGGGCGCCCATCGGGGCCACGTGGACCTACAAGCAGATCCACTGTTGCAGCCCGGATTCCACCGTGGCCGTGATCCAAGTGGTGGGCGATACGATCATTGAAGGTCGCTCGTGCAGGAACCTGCAGATGACCAGTGGCTGGTCGTTCTGTTACAACACCCCGCGCTTCCATTATGAAAGCAACGACTCGCTCTTCTACTGGAATGAGACGGACAACAACTTCGCGCTGCTCTTCCGTTGGGATGCATTGCCCGGCGATTCATGGTCCACACCGGTTGCAGGCGATACGCTCCTTTGGACCGTGGCCGATACCGGCTCCGTGCTGGTGGACGGTGAGATGCTCCGCACCTGGGCCGTGTCGGTGACTTCCAGCCAAGGCATCATGTACTGCCCGATCACGGAAGTGACGGAACGGCTGGGGCCATCCGGCACACCCTTCACCTGGATTTGGCCACCCTGCGACGGAGAAATATACACGGGACTGCGCTGCTATGAGGACAGCACCCTCTCCTGGCTTAACCCGCAGTTCCCGCAGTGCGCACTGGTGGAACCGGTTCCTGCCGCCATTCGCTTTGATGACCCCTTGGGCATGTGGTACGTGGCCCGCACCTATCCGGAAGGGAACATCCAGAATCCCAACTTCGCCGCCACACGCACAACGCGATACTTCTTCAGCGGTAGCATGAACTTCGCCGGGGAAACGTGGAACCGTCTCCATGCGCAACACACGTGGGACGGCTCACCGAACAGCACCTTCCAAGGCGGCATCCGGCAGGTGGGTGGGCTCGTACTCTTCCTGGACACGCTGAACGTCATCGACACGCTGTACAACTTCGACGTGCAGGTGGGCGATTCCGTGCGATACCCGGATTTCGGTGCGCAGAACCCATACCTGACGGTCGAATCCATCGATACGGTGATGATCGCGGGCTACCCGCACCGCCGCTATCATTTCAGCGAATATCCGCAGACCTTGGAGGATGTCTTCACGGACACGTGGATCGAGGGCATGGGCAGCATACACGGGCCCATGGCGCCGCGCATGCCCGCCACGCTGGGCTACCACTACAGCTTCCCGGATTCCACGCGCACCACCTGCTATTTCCACTGGCAGGACCTCCTGTGGCAGCATCCGGGATATGCTTCATGCGTGACCAACATCCTGCTGGGCGTGGATGAGCTGGCCGCCATGCCGATCGCTGTGTATCCGAATCCCTCTGCCGCGACTGTGGCAGTGGCTGGTCTGCCCGCTGGTCGTCATCCGTTCCGCATCACCGACCTGCTGGGCCGCACGGAGGTCCTGGGTGAACTGTCAAGCACATCAGTACCTCCCTTCATCGATCTACGGCCATTGCCCTGCGGAGTGCATCTGCTTCACCTCGAAGGCGCACGGTTCCATACGATCCGGCTGGTGAAGGAGTGAGCATGGGCGGGTGCTGGGCACACCGTGCTAACGACCATCGCCATCTCCCACCCGCACAGGGAACCACTCGATTTGAAGGCTCTGACTTTCGCGATGCGTTAACTTCGCTTCACCATGGCCAGGAAGAAGAACAAGCCGGTGAACGCATCAACTGCGCGGGTGCGCGTTGCGCCCAAGAAACGCACGACGGGTACCAAGCAGGTCCGTGTGAAGAGCACTCGTTCATCGCGCACAAAAGCGGGACAGCCGCCCAGCAGAGAATTCAAGGGCAGGAAGTGGTTCGGTGCTTTCCCGGAACTGGCCGGACCCACGCTGCGCATCCAACGACAGTTGCGGAATGAATGGTGAGCGCATCGTTGTTGACACCAGCGCACTCGTGGACTACGCGAAAGGTGTTCCGGAGGTCGCCGCGCGGATCGAGGGCTTCGAAGCCCACATCTCCATCATCACGGAGATCGAGTTCCTCGCTTGGCCGGGCATGAGCGAGGAACGCATGCCGGACGCACACGCTTTCCTTCGGGAATTCTACTCGACCGGGATCAGCGACTCCATTCGGGACCTCGCGGCCCTTCTCAAGCGAAACCACAAACTGAAGCTGCCCGACGCGATCATCGCCGCCACGGCCCGGCACTTGAAGGCGCCTCTGCTGACCCGGGACAAGGGCTTCAACCGGATCGCCGAACAGGTGGAGGTGCGACTTGTGTGAGTGACCGACCTTTGAAGTCCACATGGTCCGTTCCAGGGCGGACCGCACCGCCACCACGATCATTCCCACCACCGGAAAGGCCGGTACATCCCCATGAACGAGATCATCTGCCCGCATTGCCACAAGGCCTTCAAGGTCGATGAGGCGGGCTACGCCGACATCCTGAAGCAGGTACGCGACCGCGAGTTCGAGAAAACGCTGCACGAGCGGTTGGAACTTGCCGAGAAGGAGAAGACGACGGCCATCGCGCTCGCCGAGGCCCGGGTGAGCGGCCAGTTGGAGAAGGAGGCCGCCCGGAAGGATGCCGAGATCGAACGATTGAAGGCCGAGCTGAACGCCGCCGGAACGAACAGCCAATTGGCGCTGAAGGAGGCGCTCGGTGCGGTGGAGAAGGAGCGCGACGGGCTGGCCAACGAGGTGCAGCGGATGAAGGAGGCCCGGGACGCCGCCATGAAACTGGCCGAGGAGGCGCGCACGAACGAGGTGCAGCGGATGGCCGCGAGCAAGGATGCGGAGATCAACGAGTTGAAGGCGAAGCTGAATGAGGCGGCCGTGGCGCAGAAGCTCGCCGTGAACGAGGCCGTGAACGCCGTGGAGAAGGAACGCAACGAGCTGCGCAGCGGACTGGAACGTGCGGCGCTGGAGAAGGAGCTCGCGGAAAAGGCGCTCAAGGACAAGTACGAAACGCGGATCAAGGACCGCGAGGACACCATCGAGCGCCTGAAGGACATGAAGGCGAAGCTCTCCACGAAGATGGTGGGCGAAACGCTGGAGCAGCACTGCGAGGTGGAGTTCAACCGGATCCGTGCCACGGCCTTCCCGCGGGCCTACTTCGAGAAGGACAACGACGCACGCACCGGCAGCAAGGGTGACTTCATCTTCCGCGACACCGACGAGGCCGGCACCGAGATCGTCTCGATCATGTTCGAGATGAAGAACGAGAGCGACGCCACCGCCACCAAGAAGCGGAACGAGGATTTCCTGAAGGAGCTGGACAAGGACCGCACCGAGAAGGGCTGCGAATACGCAGTGCTGGTCTCGCTGCTGGAGCCGGAGAACGAGCTGTACAACGGCGGCATCGTGGACGTGTCGCACCGCTTCCCGAAGATGTACGTGGTGCGGCCGCAGTTCTTCATCCCCATCATCACGCTGTTGCGCAACGCCGCCCAGAACGCACTGCAGTACAAGAACGAGCTGGCCCTGGTAAAGGCGCAGAACATCGACATCACCAATTTCGAGGATCAGCTGGAGTCGTTCAAGAGCGCTTTTGGGAACAACTTCCGCCTCGCCTCTGAGAAATTCAAGACCGCGATCGCGGAGATCGACAAGTCCATCGACCACCTGCAGAAGACCAAGGAGGCGCTGCTGGGCACGGACCGCAACCTGCGCCTGGCGAACGACAAGGCCCAGGACGTGACGATCAAGAAGCTCACGCGCAAGAACCCCACCATGGCCGCGAAGTTCGCGGAGCTGGGGAAGCCGGACGGGGACGAGGTTGAGTGAACGGTGAGCGCGGCCCGATACGTCGCGGCGAGCGCTCTTCGACCGAGTTTGTCCGTACTCGCCATCGTCGATGTTGCGCTTGGAACGATCACCTTGAAGGGAATGTGGCTGGTCTTGTTGTCGGGCAGTGGCATTGCAGCACCATCGCCCCGATCATCGTGGAGCTGACATTGAACGGGTCGTGGTTGGACCACACCCCCTATTTTGGCTGCTGACATGCTTGCCATGAAGACTCCGTTGCTCCTCATATGCTGTGTCTTGGGTCTGGGGACCTCCGCGCAGACCATCGTCGTTCAACCCTATCTGCAGGACGCTTCACCGACCAGCATGACCGTGATGTGGGAGAGCAGCTCCGGTACCGAAAGCACGGTGGAATACGGGCTCACCCCATCACTGGGCAGCACAGCAAGTGGTACCGCCGTGGTGGGCAACGGCGCTTCACAGATCCACACCACCGTGCTCACGGGGCTCACGTCGGCCACGCGGTACTACTACCGGGCGAAGACGGGCAGTGCCTACTCCCCCGCCTACTGGTTCCGCACCCCGGCACTGCCAACGGCCGAAGCGCCCACGAACATCTGCGCCATGAGCGATATGCAGCAGGATGCGGGCCAGCCGAACAAGTTCTGGGAGGTGGTGCACAATGGCGTGATCGAACTGGTGAACGACAGCCTTGGGCCGGACCTGAGCGAGGAGATGAGCATGGTGATCATCCCGGGCGACCTGGTGGAGAACGGCACCGTGTATTCGCAATGGGAAACCACCTTCTTCGATCCCGCCAACCCGCTGTTCAGCTACGTGCCGGTGTATCCCGCCATCGGGAACCATGAGAACAACTCGGCCACCTATTTCAAGTACTTCACCCTGCCCGCGAACGGCACGCCGGGCTACGTGGAACATTGGTGGTACAAGGATCACAGCAATGTGCGGATCATCGGCATGGACAGCAACACGCCGTACCGCATACAGGCCCAGTTGGATTGGCTCGATGGTGTGCTCGCCTCCGCGGCGTCCGACCCGAACATCGATTTCGTGTTCGCGCAAATGCACCACCCGCACCACAGCGAGCTTTGGATCGACGGAAACACCGACTACACCGGCGACATCATCACGCGGCTGGAGAACTTCAGCACCACCACCGGCAAGCCGAGCGTGCATTTCTTCGGTCACACACACGCTTACTCGCGGGGCCAGAGCCGCGACCACACGCACCTGATGGTGAACGTGGCCACCGCCGGCGGCAACATCGACTACTGGGGCGAGTTCGCGCAGATCGACTATCCTGAGTACACGATCAGCCAGGATGAATACGGATGGGTGCTGGTGCAGGCGCAGGCAGGTGCCGATCCGCAGTTCACCGTGAAGCGCTACAGCATCGGCGATGCCGCGAACCCGCATGCGAACACGCTGGAGGACCTGGTCACGATCAAGAAGAACAACAACGCGCCCTTCCAGCCGCAGGCCCTCTTCCCGGTGAACGGCGACATGGTGGATCCCGATTGCCTGGTACTTCAGGCGGACGCCTTCTTCGATCCCGACGGCGAAGGACATGGGTCCACGCATTGGCAGGTGAGCACCACCTGCGGCGACTGGACAAGTCCGGTGGTGGACAGCTGGAAGCAATACCAGAACCTCTACTACGAGCAAGACACGCAGGCCGGGGACGACCTCACCGATGAGACCGTGGGCGGCTTGCAGCCCAATACTCAGTACTGTTGGCGGGTGCGTTACCGCGACAAGGGCCTCGGCTGGAGCGCATGGAGCACGCCGGTCACCTTCACCACTGGCAACAGCGGGCTGGGCCCGAACCTCCTGATGAACGCGGGCGCGGAGAGCGGGATCGCGAACTGGGTGCAGGAGACGGGCGTGATCGAATCGCTTACCGTTGGGGAGTGCAACGGCACGTCACCGCATGGTGGCACCAGATACTTTGCGGTTGGCGCGCTCTGCGTGGAGAACGTGTATGCCGTGGCCTACCAGGACATCGACGTTACGGCCCACGCCACTGCGATCGATGCCGGATCAGCCACCTCGCGTTTCGGTGGATGGTTCGCCAACTGGCAGGGTGGCGACCGACCGGAGATGGCACTGCAGTTCCGCGATGCGGGCAACAACGTGATCGGCGGCACGGACACCATCGGCAGCTTCACCGGCACATGGACGAACATCCAGCTCGATGCACCGATCCCCGTGGGCACGCGCACGGTCCGTGCGATCCTCATGGGTACGCGCGACGTGGGGACCGACAACGACAGCTACTTCGATGATCTGAGCGTGCGCCTCAACCTCAGCGGTAGCAGCTGTTCCTTACCGCGAGTGAGCGTGCCGTTGAAGACCTTCCTGGAGGGACCCTATGTGCCAGGGACCGGGATCATGCACGACAGCTTGCGCGTGCAAGGGATCATCCCGCTCACCGAGCCCTTCACTGCCGCGGGCTTCACGCACGCCGGCGAGGGCGGAGGTGAAACGATCACTCCGTCCGTCCTGCAAGCCACAGGGCTGCTCGCCATTGTGGATTGGGTGCTCGTGGAATTGCGCGATCCCGTGGATCCATCGATCGTGGCCTCCACCATGAGCTGCCTGCTTCAGCGCGGTGGCGATGTGGTGGGTCTGGATGGCAGCTCAGTGCCGCGCATCACCGCCGAACCCGGCGAATACCACGTGGCCGTGCGGCATCGCAATCACCTCGGGGCCATGACCGCTCAGCCGATCGCGCTCGCCAACGGACTGGGGGTGATCGACTTCACCGACCCTGGGCTACCGCTCTTCGGAACCGATGCCATGCGAACGACCAATGGAGTGCGTGTGCAGTGGAACGGCAACGTTCGGCCGAACAACAAGGTGACCTATACAGGGACGAACAACGATCGCGACCCCATCCTGGTGCGCATCGGGGGTACAGTGGCTACCGCGACCGTGAACGGATACTATCCCGAGGATGTGAACCTGAACGGCACGGTGAAATACACCGGTGTGCAGAACGACCGCGATCCTGTCCTGCAGACCGTCGGTGGAACGGTGCCCACGGCAACCCGACTGGAGCAACTGCCCTGATCGACCACACGGTTAGAGTGCTGGCCGACCCGTTGGACAACGCATGGTACGTGATCCGCAAGGTGGCGTGGTGCGTACTGAGCGCATGCAGAGCACCGTACCCGTCGATCATTCACGGCGCCCGATCAGAAACCCTTCCTTGTCGCCACCGTGCCCGTTGGCCGCACGATGGTGACCACGCCCTTGCCCTGATACAAGTCATCCACCTCCACCACCACGCGCTCGCCGGGGCGGATGTCGGGCAGCGGGTAGGCGCGGGTGTTGCGCCATTCGCCGCTACTGTCGCTCAGGTAGAGCACGTAGCCGCTGGCGATGTGCTGCGGCAGGCCGATGTTGCCGAAGAGCAGCACGTTCCGCTTGCCGGGTGCACCGCCGCGCAGGGAGTGGATCTCGATCGGTGAGGACAGGTCGCGCAGCACTTCCATGGAAGGCTTGGGCTTGCCGTACATGTCGTACACGCCATGCACACGCCGCCGGAAGCGACCGGGCTCAGGCGTTCCGGGGTAGTGCGTGCGGTAATCGGTGAGATCGAAGTAGATGGCGCCCTGGATGTAGGGCTTGCTTTCGTAGAGCGCCATGTGGTAGATGAGGTCGTGGATGCGGCGCGCATCGCCCCCGGCGAAATTGGGCTCGCACAGGCCGAACTCCGAGATGAAGAAGGGCAGCGTGGGATAGGTGGCGTGGATGCTGTCCAGGTGCAGGCCCACCGCGCCCGAGGGCAGCTCCCACCACGAGCCGCCGTACTCGTTCATCATCAGCAGATCGCCGTGGGCGGCGGCATCGGGCACGAAGCCGGGCTCGCCCGCATAGGACTCGGTGAGCGAGTTGCTCACGTAGGTGGCGTAGCGCGTGGAATCCAGCTCGCGGGTGCGATCGAGCAGCGCCTTGATCATCCGCGACATGCGCGGGTCGCGTGCGCGCAGTTCGTTGCCCACGCCCCAGGCGAAGATGCTCGGGTGCGATCCCAGGTTCGCGATCATCGCCTCCAGTTGCCGCATGGCGATGCCCTGTGCGGTGTCGTTGGCAGGCGTTTCTGGCCCCCACAGCGGCAGCTCCTGCTGCACCAGGATCCCGTGTCGATCGCAGAAGTCGAAGAACACATCGCCCTGCTGGAAGTGCTGGCGGCTGAAGATGCAGTTCACCTCCTTCATCAGCCGGCCCATGGCGCGGATCAGGCTGTCCGGCTCGGCGAAGCCGTGGTCGGGGCTGGAGCCCGCGGTCCACTCCACGCCCATCAGCTTCACCGCTTCGCCGTTCAGGTGCACCTGGCCATCGCGGATCTCCACCGTGCGGAAACCCACGTTGGTCGTTACCGCATCCACGGTATTCGCTCCCTTCCGCACCGCGACTTCCACCCGGTACAAGTTCGGGCGATCGAAGTGCCAGGGCTTCACCCTGCCCAGGTCCAGATCCATGGTGGCTACGGCGCCCTGCCATGTGGGTACAATATCCCGCTCCAGCACCACCTGGTTCGTGGGCTGGTTCTCTTCCGTGATGCGCACACCCAAGCGGATATCGTTTGCACGATCGAAGACCGCTTGCAGGCGCAAGTGACCCGTGCTGTCTGCGAGTTGCAGGGTGGGCGTGGCCTTCAAGTGCTGCACATGCGGATTGCCGCCCACGATCATGCGCACGGGCCGGATAATGCCGCCGTCGTTCGGCCAGTCGAAGGAGGAGCCGTGGGGCAGCTTGTCGCCCGAGTAGGCGTTGTTCACCAGCACGGTGAGCAGGTTCTCTTTGCCATAGCGCACCTTGCCGTTCAACGCGATGGAGAACTTGTTGAAGCCGTCGCCCAGGTGTTCGCCAACCTTCTTCCCATTGATGTACACGATGGCGCTGTGGTTCACCGCACCGAACTCGAGCATCACATACCTGTCCTTCCACTCCGCCGGAACGATCACGCTGCGCTGGTACCACGCCCAGCCGTAGTGGTGCTGTTG
>SSGN01000211.1 GCA_008016945.1 Flavobacteriales bacterium | reverse complement strand
GCCTCGCACCCTTCACGCTATCACCCCAGTGGTCCAGATCGCTGAGCTCGGCCGGATCTTCATCACCGGCTCGGTAGTGCATAATGGTATCAGGTCGGCAGGGGAAAAAGCGGATCCGGCAGGAATACGCCATGGCCCCGTTCGCCCAAGGTCCACCACGCGTGGTGCTACCTAGGCCGATATCGCCTACCTGGTGCGTAACCCGCCCTTGCCGTTGCCGACCCCTGTCCGAGGTGCAACGCATAGCCCGAACTGCCACGTTGTCAGCCCCGCGGGGATCCGGTACCTTTGCACCCCTTACCCACGAAGGTGCAGAAGAAGGTCTATATCGAAAGCTACGGCTGCCAGATGAACGTGAGCGACAGCGAAGTCGTGGCGAGCATCCTGGCCAAGGACGGTTACACCCCGGTGAAGAGCGCCGAGGAAGCCGACCTGGTGCTGCTGAACACGTGCAGCATCCGCGAGAAGGCGGAGTACACGGTGCTGCAGCGCATCAACGAGATGAACAACCTGAAGGCCCGCAACAAGGGCCTGAAGGTGGGCGTGCTGGGCTGCATGGCCGAACGCATGCGCGAGGACCTGCTGGAGAAGAAGAAGGTGGTGGACCTGGTGGTGGGGCCGGACGCGTACCGCACCCTGCCCGACCTGCTGGATAAGGTGGGCACGGGACAGAAGGCCGTGAACGTGCTCCTGAGCCGGGAGGAGACCTACGGCGAGATCGAACCGGTGCGCCTGGACACGAACGGCGTAACGGCCTTCGTCACCATCATGCGCGGTTGCGACAACATGTGCGCCTTCTGCGTGGTGCCGTTCACGCGCGGACGGGAGCGCAGCCGCGATGCGGAGAGCATCGTGCGGGAATGCGAGCAGCTGGTGGCGCAGGGCTACGGGGAGGTGACGCTGCTGGGGCAGAACGTGGATTCGTACAAATGGCGCCCATCGACGTCGCAGGCCACCACCGCTGCGGATGGCACCCGCAGCGGCGACCCACTGGGTCGCCCCGTCCCGGATGCCCACCAGCCGACCGTGGATTTCGCCGACCTGCTGGAAATGGTGGCCCGCGCCTGCCCCACGCTGCGCATCCGTTACAGCACCAGCCACCCCAAGGACATGACCGACAAGGTGCTGGCCGTGATGGCCCGGCATGACAACATCTGCAAGTACATCCACCTGCCCGTACAGAGCGGCAGCAGCGCCGTGCTCCAACGCATGAACCGGGGTTACACCCGCGAATGGTACATGGAACGCATGGCGAGCATCCGCAGGCACATGCCCGACTGCGCCATCAGCACCGATATCATCACGGGGTTCTGTGGCGAGACCGAAGAGGACCACCAAGCCACCCTGGCACTGATCCGCGAGGTGCAGTACGACATGGCCTTCATGTTCAAATACAGCGAGCGACCCAAGACCCTGGCCGCGCGCAAATACCCCGACGATGTCCCGGAAGAGGTGAAGGGACGACGTTTGGCGGAAGTGATCGAGACCCAGAAAATCGCGAGCGCCCAACGCATGCTCGGCTATGTGGGCCAGGTGCACGAGGTGCTGGTGGAAGGCGTGAGCAAACGCAGCGCGGACCATGTGTTCGGCCGGAACTCGCAGAACAGCGTGGTGATCCTACCGCGCTCCGTGGATGGTGTGGAGCTGACGCCCGGCACCTTCGTGAAAGCACGCATCGACAGCGCCACACCGGGGAGTCTCAAGGGCAGCGTCCTTTCCATCCGATCATCCGAACCCCTACCGGCATGAACGTGCAGCCCATCAAACAGCGATTCGGGATCATCGGCAACGCGCCGGGGCTCGATCGTGCGATCGAGATCGCGGCCCAGGTGGCCCCCACGGACCTCAGCGTGTTGATCCAGGGCGAGAGCGGAAGCGGCAAGGAGGTGCTGCCGCAGATCGTGCATGCGTACAGCGCACGCAAGCACGGCCCGTACATCGCGGTGAACTGCGGCGCCATCCCCGAAGGCACCATCGACAGCGAGCTCTTCGGTCATGAGAAAGGCTCCTTCACCGGCGCCCATGAAGCACGCAAGGGTTACTTCGAAGTGGCCAATGGCGGCACCATCTTCCTGGACGAGGTGGGCGAGCTCCCGTTGACCACCCAGGTGCGCCTGTTGCGCGTGCTGGAGACCGGCGAATTCATCCGCGTGGGCAGCAGCAAGGCCCAGAAGACCAACGTGCGCGTGGTGGCCGCCACCAACGTGCAGATGATGCAAGCGGTGACACGCGGCACCTTCCGCGAGGACCTCTTCTACCGCCTGAACACCGTGCCGATCCATGTGCCGCCCTTGCGCGAACGCAAAGAGGACATCCATCTCCTGTTCCGCTACTTCGCCCAGGAGGCCGCCACGAAATACAAGGCACCGCCGTTGATCCTTCGGGATGAGGCGTTGCAACTGCTCACCGCGTACCGCTGGCCAGGCAACGTGCGCCAACTGCGCAACATCGTGGAGCAGATGAGCGTGATCGAACAGACCCGCGAGGTGGATGCGAAGACCTTGCGGCAATACCTGCCGGACCAAGGCACAGCGCTCGTCCCCAGTGGAGGTGGCATGAGCGGAACCTCGGCCGAGAGCATCAACGAACGGGAGCTGATCTTCAAGTTCCTGTTCGACATGAAGAACGACCTGAACGCCCTGAAGGAACAGGTGAAGGCGATCAGTGGCGGGCAGCCGATCCCCGCACCCATGGCTCAGCCATTCCGCGAAGAGCCCCTCTACATGCCACAGAGCATGCCCGCCCCAGGCACGGTGAGCATCATCCCGCAAGGGCGGCCCTTGCACGAGGATATCGACCACACCGAAGAGGTGGAGGAGAGCCTGAGCCTGGAGGAGAAGGAGAAGGAAATGATCCGCAAGGCCCTGGCCAAGCACCGCAACAAACGCAAGAACGCCGCAGCGGAGCTGGGGATCAGCGAACGCACCCTCTACCGGAAGATCAAGGAATACGACATCCCGTGAACATGCAGCACACCATCGGTGGCCGGCGGTCGGCAGCAGGCCGCCTGTTGCTCCCTGCGATCTGCGTGCTCCTCCTCCTCACGGGCTGCTCCGTCAACTACGGGTTCTCCGGCGGCGATGTGGGCAACGCGAAGACCATGAGCGTGGAACTGATCGAAGCGCGCGCACCCCTGGCCACTCCGCTGAGCGCGCAGCTGCTCACCGAAAGCGTGCGCGACCTGCTCCTGGCCCAGACCCCCTTGAAGCTGAAGCAGAGCGAAGGCGATGTGCAGTACAGCGGCGCATTGGTGGGCTACGATGTACAGCCGGTGAGCATCCAGGCGAACGAAACAGCCGCCCTGAACCGGTTGACGATGACGGTGCAGGTCACCTACATCAACACGCTGGACCCCAAGAAGAACAAGGAATTCACGGTGGCGCGATTCGCGGATTACGACAGCAGCATGGACATCACCACGGTGGAGGAACGTTTGGCCCGGGAGATCGGCAACCAACTGGCGCAGGATATCTTCGACCGGACATTGGGCGAGTGGTGACCCCACGGGACCTGCGATCGGAAACCCAGGCGATATGGAACGCGAACGGCTGACACGGTTGGTACAGGATGCGGCGGCGGTGGACCGCGGCGACCTGGACGAGCTGCAGGCCCTGGCCGAAAGGTTCCCGTGGTTCGCTGGGGCGCAGGTGCTACGTTCCGTGGGCCTGCACAAGGCCGGCGAGGTGCTCTCCGAAGAGACCCTGCGCAAGGCCGCCGCACACCTCCCCTCCCGCACCGCCCTCTTCGACCTGGCACACCCTGCCCCCGCACCGGCCCCGGCATACCCGCAGCCGGAAGCGCTCCTTGGAACGCCCCCACCCCCACCTGCGGAGCCACCGCCCAGCCAACCCGGACCCATCACCGCACCTTCGGCCTTGGAGGTAGTGGCGCCCATCCACAACGACACGGCGGCCACGGTCACAGCCGAAACCACCGCACCCGACGCCGCGACACCCGTGGCCACGGCCCCTGCGCACGACGATGCCCCTGCCATGGCCCCGCAGGCCGAAGTGGCAGAGGCCTTGCCCCACACGGAGGACGCCACCCCGGAAGTGCCCCCGCAGGACCCCGCAGCGCCATCGGACCACCCCCCACCACCGATGGCGGCACAGGAGGAGGAAGAGGACCCGCTGGAGCGCCAGATCATGGAATCCGCGCTCTCCCATGCCTACGACATCCGTTGGCTGGAAGCCGACCCGCCCCAGGTACACGCCACGCCCCCACGGCCCGAACCCGTGGAATTGCCCACTCCCCGGCCGGTGGTCCCCATCGCCCCCCTACAACCCGCTGGCCCCGCCCGCTGCATCACCCGCCACGACCGGTTGTCCTTCACCGCCTGGCTCACGGCCGCGGACCAGCCCTCCGCGCCGCCACCACCCACCCCGCCTGCCAGAGAGCGCGAGGTGCCCGAGGCAGCCGCCGACTGGTTGGAGCGGCCGACAGAAAAGCCCGAGCCCCTATCCCCCGCGTCGACGCCAACGAAGAAAGGAGAGGTGGACACCCGTGCGCTGATCGACCGGTTCATCCAGCAGCAGACCCCACTGCCCGCCACCAACACCGGTGCCCCGCCACCCCAGAAAGCCGCCTTCTTCACCCCCCAACAAGCGGCCAAACGGAGCTTGGACGACAAGGCGGGCATGGTGACCGAAACGCTGGCACGGGTCTATGCCAAGCAGGGCAACCTACCCAAAGCGATCGAGGCCTATAAGCGACTGGCGTTGAAATACCCGGAGAAAAGCGCTTACTTTGCGGCCCTTCAAAAAGAGCTTGAAGCTCAACTGATCAAGTAGTCGCCATGGTCGCCATCTCCATCATCATCCTCATCGTCGCTGCCTTGCTCGCACTGGTCGTGCTGGCCCAGAACCCCAAAGGCGGTGGCCTGGCAGCCGGTTTCACCGGAGCCCAACAGATCGGCGGCGTACAGCGCACAGCCGACTTCCTCGAGAAAGGCACCTGGACCCTGGCCGGCACCCTCATGGTGTTGTGCCTCATTTCGGCCGGTATCCAGAACTCCGGCACAAACGACCTGGACGATCTGGACGCCACCGAGGTGGTGGCCCCCACCGCCGATGAGCAAGGCCAGGTACCTGCGGAAGAAGGCACCGCTCCAAGCACCCCGGCCGAAGGCGCACCTGTCACGGAGTAAGCGCCCTTGTCACCTTGGCAGGATACCCTCCTGCCGGTCTTTGATCCTCAACAAAAAGGCTGTCACTAAGACAGCCTTTTTTCATTGGCACAGGGCTTGGGAAGCGGGCAGCACGAAAACGTACTTCAACCACATGGCAACCAAAGTGAAACCCCTGGCCGACCGCGTGCTCGTGGAAGCCGCCGCCGCCGAAGAGACCACCAAGGGTGGTTTGTACATCCCCGACACCGCCAAGGAGAAACCCCAGCGTGGCAAAGTGATCGCCGTGGGTGCCGGTCGCGTGGCCGAAGATGGCAAGGTGACCCCCCTGAGCGTGAAGGCCGGTGATGTGATCCTGTACGGCAAATACAGCGGTACCGAGCTGAGCTACGACGGCAAGGACTACTTGATCATGCGCGAAAGCGACATCTACGCCGTCCTCAACTAACATTCATCGTACAGGCGGGAATTTTCCCGCCCCAACCCATTCCCACAAAGAAAATGGCAGCCAAGAACATCCAATTCGAGATCGACGCCCGCGACCGCCTCAAGCGTGGCGTGGACCATCTCGCCAACGCCGTGAAGGTGACCCTCGGCCCCAAGGGTCGCAACGTGATCATCGACAAGACATTCGGTGCCCCCCAGGTGACCAAGGACGGTGTTACCGTGGCCAAGGAGATCGAGCTGAAGGACGCCGTGGAGAACATGGGCGCCCAGATGCTGAAGGAGGTGGCCAGCAAGACCGCCGACATCGCCGGTGATGGCACCACCACCGCCACCGTACTGGCCCAGGCCATCGTGACCAGCGGCCTGAAGAACGTGGCCGCCGGTGCCAACCCCATGGACCTCAAGCGCGGTATCGACAAGGCCGTGTCCTCCGTGGTGGGCGAGCTCAAGAAGATGAGCAAGGCCGTGGGCGACGACAACGCCAAGATCAAGCAGGTGGCCACCATCAGCGCGAACAACGATGAGTTCATCGGAAGCCTGATCGCCGAGGCCATGGCCAAGGTGAAGAAGGAGGGAGTGATCACCGTGGAAGAAGCCAAAGGCACCGACACCACCGTGGAAGTGGTGGAAGGCATGCAGTTCGACCGCGGCTACCTGAGCCCCTACTTCGTGACCAACGCGGAGAAGATGGAGGCCGACCTGGAGAACGCCTACATCCTGATCTACGACAAGAAGATCAGCACCATGAAGGAGCTGCTCCCCGTGCTGGAGAAGGCCGCTCAGACCGGCAAGCCCCTGCTGATCATCAGCGAGGACGTGGACGGTGAGGCGCTGGCCACCCTGGTGGTGAACAAGATCCGCGGCGCCCTGAAAGTGGCCGCTGTGAAGGCCCCGGGCTTCGGCGACCGCCGCAAGGCCATGCTGGAGGACATCGCCATCCTCACCGGTGGTACCGTCATCAGCGAAGAGCGTGGTTTCAAATTGGAGAACGCCGACCTCACCTTCCTCGGTAAGGCCGAGAAGATCAGCATCGACAAGGACAACACGACCATCGTGAACGGCGCCGGCAAGAAGGCGGACATCACGGCCCGTGTGAACCAGATCAAGGCGCAGATCGAGACCACGACCAGCGACTACGACAAGGAGAAGCTGCAAGAGCGTTTGGCGAAACTCGCCGGCGGTGTTGCCGTACTCTACGTGGGCGCCGCGACGGAAGTGGAAATGAAGGAAAAGAAGGACCGCGTGGACGACGCGCTGCACGCAACCCGCGCCGCCGTTGAAGAAGGCATCGTGCCCGGTGGCGGTGTGGCCTACATCCGCGCGCAAAAGGCGCTGGAGAAAATGGAAGGCGTGAACAACGACGAGACCACCGG
>SSGN01000177.1 GCA_008016945.1 Flavobacteriales bacterium | reverse complement strand
GCGAAGCTGCCGTTGCCGCTTCCCATCAGCTGGATCGAGGTCACCGTGCAGGTCAGGGTGCCGCCGGTGGCTTGTGCGCCCGGTGCATCGCTGTCCAGT
The DNA here is from genome assembly GCA_008016945.1 of Flavobacteriales bacterium. The sequence goes on along the minus strand of SSGN01000177.1, from coordinate 5,232 downwards.
TCAACAACAGCACTGGCCTGGCTGGTGCAGCCGTTGGCACCGGTCACCACCAGGGTGTAGGTACCGGCCGCGCTCACCGTCGGGTTCTGTTCGTTGCTGGTGAAGCCGTTCGGACCGCTCCAGGCGAAGCTGCCGTTGCCCGAGCCTTGCAGTTGGATCGAGGTCACCGTGCAGGTCAGGGTGCCGCCGGTGGCTTGTGCGCCGGGGGCAGCGTTGTCCAGTTCAACCACCGCAGAAGCCTGGCTGGTGCAGCCGTTGGCCGGATCCGTCACGGTCAGGATATACGTGCCCGCTTCGATCGCCGAAAGATCCTCATTCGTGCTGGTGAAACCGTTCGGTCCGACCCAGCTGTAGGTCGCACCCGAGGTGGTGCTTCCTCCATTGATGGCGATGCTGGTCACCGAGCAGGTCAGTGTACCACCGCCACTTACCGATACGTTCGGTGCGGTGGTGTTCAAGGTCACATTCACCGCATCGCTCGCCGAGCAGTTCGTTTGAGGGTTGGTGATGGTGAGCGTATAGGTGCCTGCGGCGTTCACCGTTGGGGTGAGTGTGTTGGCACCGCTCACGATATTACCGCCGTTGGAAGCCACCCAACTGTAGTTGCCGGCAGTGCCGGAACCGTTCAATTGGATCTGAGGTCCTGTAGAGCAGGTGATCACCGCATCCGCACCGGCATGCACCGAAGGAATGCCCGTTCCGGGGATGATCACTTCGAGTTGGAACGTGCAGCCCTGGGCGTCCGTCACCGTGACGCTGTAGGTACCGCCGTTCACGCCATTGATGGACTGCGCGGTGCTGCCCGTGTTCCAGAGGTAGGTATAAGGCCCTGTTCCTCCACTGGGGTTGACTTGAGCACCACCATTAGCCTGGCCGCAGATGGCCGGAGTCACCGATGAACCTGCGGTCAGAGCAGACGGCTGGTTCACTTGGAAGGTTCCTTGAGCGGTGCAGCCATTGGCATCCGTAACGGTCACCGAATAACTCCCTGCGGCCAAGCCGACCGCGGTCTGGGTGGTTTGGCCGTTGCTCCATGCATACTGGAAAGGGGCGAGGCCATCGGCAGTAGCGGTGATGGCACCATTCGCACCACCGAAGCACGACACGTTCGACACCTGACCACGAACGCTCATGATCCGGACGGTGACGACTTGGTCCGCAGCACCGGCCAATACGCAGGCATCGCCACCGATAACGCGGCGGAAGTAGCGGGTCTCGGTGAGTGCACCGATGGCGCTACCGGGAAGGTCACGGCCGGTCTGACCGGCGAGGTTCGTCCAGTTGATGCTATCCGTGCTGATCTGCCACTGGAAGGTGGCCGCTGAGCCGAAGGAAGGATGCGCAGAGGCAGCCCCGTTCCTCACGATGGTTGGCAGAACATAGTTGGGCTCGGATCCTGCGATATCCCCGGGCACGGTCCCGGCACAGATCGCCGTTCCGTTGTAGGTGATGCTGTTGTCCAACAGGTCGGGGGGGTTGGCCCACACCACGATCCCGGGCTCATATTGGCTACTCGTCCTGCTGGTGTTCAGCGCACCTTGGGTAAGAGGGATGTTGTTGGAGAGCGAAGTGACGATCGTGTAGATCCGGCAGTTACTGAACTTGATGCCACGTTCTCCCACGGGGTCGTAATCATCGCCAGCCCCCCCATAGTAGGTGCTGTGGATCAGACTGGACAAGTCGTTCTTCAGTTTGAGGAAGACCTTGTCATTGCTTCCACCAGATGTGCTTTGCAACGGTGTGTTCGGAGCCACGGACACCGGGAAGTCCGTACTGTTGGTATAGCCGAACACGTACACATCGTTGTTCTGATCGGTGTTCAACCCCATCATGTTCACCTCATTGGCCGACCCACCGATGTAGGTCCCTCCGAGGAAAGCCTGGTTCGTGCTCATTCGAGCCACGAAGAGGTCGTTGGTGCCGCCGTTGTACGAATTGTCGTGAACGCCGCTGGTGGAGATATTACTGCTGGCGGCTCCGGAGGTGATACCGCCGAAATAGAACTCGCTTCCATTGGTGCTCATGGACATGCACAGGATGGCGAGGCTCTTGCCACTGGCTGCTTGGAAATAGGAGGACCACAAGGTGGAGCCGCTACCGGACATGCGTTGCAAGAAGCCGGATTCGGTACTGCCTCCGAGGCCCGTTTGGCGAGGACTCACCGTTGGGAAATTGGAACTCTTGGTACGCCCACCGACGAAGATGTCGCCGCTGGCAGGATCATACAACATGATCTGGGCCAGGTCGTCAGAACTACCGCCATAGTTCCGCATCCACTGTACGGCCGAAAGGTTCTGATCGATACGGAACATCAGCACATCGATACCACCCGCCACACTGTTCGTGGCGCCGCTACCGCTATTGCTCGTGGCGAGGTTGGTGCTGTTCGTATGACCTCCCACGATCACATCTCCGTTCGTGGCGATCCGCAGGTCGAATGCATAGTCGGTACCGCTGCCACCCACGACGGCCGATTTGATGGAATTCCCGGCCGGGTTGATCTTCAAGACATAGACATCATCACCAGCTTGAGCCCGTTGATCCACGCTGCTTCCCGTGAAGGCGGTACCACCGATCAACGGGAAATCCGTACTGCCGGTGTAACCGACGATGTACAGGTTGCCATCCGGGCCTTGCTCCATGGCATAGGGATTCTCCACGCCACTGCCCCCGATGTACGTCTGCCACACACGTGTACCAGTGCCACCAACACTGGCCGGCTCCAGGTACTTACCCACCACCATGTCGTAGCTGCCATTGATGGTCTGGTCGAAGGCCCCAGGCGTGATCAGATCGGTGCCTCCGCTCACACGCGACACCACATAGATCGCACCATCGGAGGGGTCCACCCAGATACAGTGCCCATGGTTGTCGGACTGCGATGCCGTGTTCATCCAGGTGGCCCAGCGCAGGGCGATCGGGTCGATCACCAACGGCGCCGACCGATCATATTCACCAAGATCGAAACGCAGGATGTTCTTCCCCTCCAGCACGTAGGAGGCCTTCACGGACCGCTCACGGCCATTGATCCGCTGGTACACCACCGGAGCCGGATAGGCCATATCGCCGATGCTGGTATGCACCACGAGACCGCCCTTGGCCCCTAAGGAGATCCGTTCGATACCCTCGAACTCGATGGCGATCCGTTTGGGATCGCTTCCCGGCTTGCAAATGATATCGTACTCCAACGATCCATCCTGGGCAGGGTAGTAGCGGACATCGACGCCAGGATACGTGTTCGTGTACCACACTTCCTGGAAGCTGCGCACGTCAAGCGCCTCTTTACCAGGGTAGAAGTAGTTGGACACCTCGGCATGCGCAGACCGGTCCTCGATCTTCATGGCCGGGGAGGCGCCCTTGAAGTTCAGGCGCCAGCTGTGGCCTCTCCGATGCCAGACCGGCGTGGTATATGGCTTACCGTTCTTGATCTGCTCCTCGAACAGCACCCCTTGGCGCTGGAACTCGGCCAGGCCTTCGGGGGAGTAGGTGGAGACCACCATGCCTTTCGGTGTGGCCACGGCCTGTCCGAGTGGGAAGTCCGCACGATACACCACATCCGAGGAGAACTGGCCTTTGTTCTCGGCGAATTCGATGCGCTGGTCGTAGCGGTTCAACAGCTCATCCAAAGCCGAGGAATGCGCCTCATCGTGCGTGTGCGTATGGTGGCTCTCGTCGCGCTGAGCGCGTACCGGCGACCACGTTGCCCAAAAGAACAACGCGGTCCAAGCCACATGTCTAAGCCAGGAGCGATACGTAGGGTTCATGTACATGAGGGTTTGGGGTTTGGGTCCATGGATGTCATCGATATGGAGAGCCGTGTCGTTGAGGCTCGGGGTTGGCACCGTAGGTTGGCATACTCGACTTGTTCCCAAGCCAAGCTCAGGGACGGTCAGCACAAGCCGCGCATCGTGTGTGAGCGAGGTAGAGGCTTTAGGCGAAGCAGGCCTGTCGCTCGTGTTCGGGAAGGTGGGTCTCATCTTGTTCGTTCGCTGCGAACAAGCGGTCCAAAGGCAGAGATCGGAAGAACGATCCTTTCGAAAGAGTGGCACGAAACTATTAGCCCCCCCACCGGCTGTCAAGTTTTTATCGAGAGGTTTCAGTGATTCGTCGAATGAGACAGGTGACTCAGCGGTATATTCTCATCGTACTCGACAGGCCCTGTTCAAAACTTTAGTTGTCAAGAAATTTGGCAAGGCTGCACAGATGTGCTTAATTGGGCGTCAGCTAATCGACGAAAAAATCGTCAGATCAGAACAGGGAACCGAGCACACTCGAAGAAGCAACACCAACAACAGAACGCCATGGCAACGGAGATCAACAAGGAGAAACTGAAGGCTCTTCAGCTAACGATGGACAAGATGGAGAAGACCTTCGGCAAAGGCGCCGTCATGAAACTCGGCGATGATGCGATCGAGCAGGTCGAAGTGATCCCCACCGGGTCCATCGGCTTGGATCTCGCGCTGGGGATCGGAGGATATCCCAAGGGTCGTATCGTTGAGATCTATGGTCCGGAGTCGTCGGGTAAGACCACCTTGGCCATCCATGCCATCGCCGAGGCCCAGAAAAAGGGCGGTATCGCGGCCATCATCGATGCGGAGCATGCCTTCGATCGGATGTATGCCGAGAGCCTCGGGGTGGATACCGGGAATCTGTTGATCAGCCAGCCCGACAACGGCGAACAAGCCTTGGAGATCGCCGACAACCTGATCCGTTCCGGTGCGATCGACATCATCGTGATCGACAGCGTGGCCGCTCTTACCCCACGTGCCGAGATCGAAGGGGAGATGGGGGATAGTGCGGTGGGCATGCAAGCTCGATTGATGAGCAAGGCCTTGCGCAAGCTCACAAGTACCATCAGCAAGACCGGCTGTTGCTGCATCTTCATCAACCAGTTGCGCGAAAAGATCGGCGTGATGTTCGGTAATCCCGAGACCACCACCGGCGGTAACGCGCTCAAGTTCTACGCCTCCGTCCGCATGGATATCCGACGGGCCACCCAGATCAAGGATGGGGAGAACGCCGTGGGCAACCGGACCAAGGTCAAGGTGGTCAAGAACAAATTGGCGCCGCCCTTCCAAAAGGCCGAGTTCGACATCATGTTCGGCAAAGGCATCATCAAGACCGTCGATATCATCGACATGAATATGGAGTTAGGCCACACCAAGAAGAGCGGCAGTTGGTTCAGCTACCAAGAGAACAAGCTGGGTCAAGGCCGGGACATGGTGCGCCAGT
>SSGN01000036.1 GCA_008016945.1 Flavobacteriales bacterium | reverse complement strand
CACGGCGACGTGTTCGACGATGCGCTCCTCCACCTTCTCCAGGCCGAAGTGGTCGCGATCCAGGATGCGTTGCGCGTTCTTCAGATCGAACTTGTCCTCGCTGTATTCACCCCAGGGCAGCTCCAGCAGTAGTTGCACGTAGTTGTACTGCACGCTGAATTCGGCGCCGGCCGGGTTCATGCGCTGCAGCTTGGTGAGCTCCTTCTCGAAGACCTCGGCCACCTTGCGGCTCCACTTCTTCTTGTCGGCCTTCATGCGCATCTCATCGATCTCCTGCTCGATGGGATTGCCACCCAGCTCATCCTGGATGGTCTTCATCTGCTGGTGGAGGAAGTACTCGCGCTGCTGACGGTCCACCTCGGTGCGCACCTTGCTCTGGATCTCGTTCTTCATCTGCAGCATCTGCAGTTCCTTGGTGAGATGGGCCAGGAGCAGGTTCGCCCTTTCGCGCAGGTCGGCCACCTCGAGCATCTTCTGCTTCTCGGCCACCTCGGCGTTCATGTTGCTGCTGATGAAGTTCACCAGGAAGCTCGGGCTGTCGATGTTCTTCAGCGCGAACTGGGCCTCGGTGGGGATGTGCGGACTGTGCTTGATGATGTCCGAAGCGAGGTCCTTCAACGAACTCACCAGGGCATGGAAGCTCTTGTCGTCCTTCGCGGGTCGGATCTCCTCGAACTCCTTCACCCGTGCGGTGAAGTAGGGTTCGAGCTTCACCATCTCCATCACCTCGAAACGCTTCTTGCCTTGGATGATGGCCGTGGTGCTGCCATCGGGCATGCGCAACATGCGGATGATGGTGGCGATGGTGCCCACCCGGTTGAGGTCCTCGGCACGCGGCTCTTCGATCTGGCCGTCCTTCTGGCTTACGACTCCCAGGGTCTTGGTCCCGCGATAGACATCCTGGATCAGCCGGATGCTGCGGTCGCGCCCCACGGTGATGGGGATCACCACGCCCGGGAAGAGCACGGTGTTCCGCAGGGGGAGGATGGGTAGTTCGGGCGGGGTGCTCTCCGCATTCATCTGCTCCTCGTCCTCCGCCGTGATCAACGGAATGAGTTCGGTCTCGTTCTCAAGCACTTCGGAACTGAATAAGGCACCGGCGGTATGACGATCGTCGTTCATCGACTATGGACAGCTTGTCAGGTGTAAAGATATCCACGCCCAAGGCAGGGTGGTCCGGGCGTAAAATCCAATGTGTGTGCCAACGGAGGCAAGGTTCGTGCCGGGCGGCAAAAGGTGACAGATGGGCAGGGGGGCCACCGCAACGGCAGCGGAGCACCCTACCTGGGGCCATGTGGCGAGGTCACCGCACAGCCGCCCGCTCCAGGTCACACACATGCCGCAGCACCGCCTCTTCCAGCGTGTTGAGGTGCATGTGCCGGCGTTCCATCACCCGGCGTGCGGTGACCAAGGCACGCTCGATGTCGTACGGCTCGAAGCCCCCGGCCCCGCCCCACGAGAAACCGGGGATGTGCTTGGGCGGGAAGCCGCCGCCGAACACGTTCGCCGCCACGCCCACCACGGTGCCGGTGTTGAACATGGTATTGATGCCGCTCTTGCTATGGTCACCCATGAGCAGGCCGCAGAACTGTAGGCCGGTATCGGCCATCGCACGGTTGGCACCGCTCCACACCTGCACGTTGCCGTAGGTGTTCTTCAGGTTGCTGGTGTTGGTGTCGGCGCCGAGGTTGCACCATTCGCCCAGCACGCTGTTACCGAGAAAGCCATCGTGCCCTTTGTTGCTGTAGCCGAGGATCACGCTGTTGGTGATCTCGCCCCCCATCCGGCATTCCGGACCAAAGGCCGAGGGTCCATAGATCTTCGCCCCCATCTTCACCTGTGCGTGGTCGCCGATCACGATAGGGCCGCGCAGCATGCAACCTTCCATCACCTCCGCGCCCTTCCCGAGATAGATGGGACCGCTCTTGGTGTTGAGGATGCTCGCTTCCACCATGGCCCCTTCCTCGAGGAAGATCAGGTTCGGGTCGCCGATGATGGTGTTGGTGCCTGCGATGCGCTGCGAACGCCGCCCTTCGGTGAGCAGATCGAAGTCGTGTGCGATGGCTCGGCCGCAGTGCTGGAACAGGTGCCATGGCCGCTCGAAACGGATCACCTCCCCCGCGAACACCACCTGGCGCAAGTAGCTCGGCGGAGCGGCCCAATCTCCCGCTTGGGGGTGCCCCTTGCCCTCCGCTCCAAAGGCCAGTGCCCGCCCTTCGTGCACCAACACCTCTCCAGGGCGCAGGTCCAGGACGGCACGCACCAGGTCGTTGGTCGGGAACAAGCCGCCATCCACCTCCCAGTTGGAGGCCTCGTACGGTAGCGGGTAAGCCGCCTCGAGGTATGACTCCGTGCGGTGTCCTACAGAGAGCCCACTGCGTACATACCAACCTTCGCTGATCCGCAGGATGCCCGGCCTTAACTGCCCCACCGGACGCGTATAGGTCAGCGGCAGCAGGTGGCGGTGTAGCCCGGCGTCGGATAGGATGATGGACATGGCTCTGGTGTTGCGCCGAAGGTACGGGTCGATCGACCACACCTCATCCCCGCTCGAAACGCGACCTCAGACGCTGGAAGTACCGTTCCGGGCCGATGTAGGAAAGCCAGGACACCAGGATGGTGAAGCCGAACACGCCGCCATAGAGGAGCAGGTCATACCGCATCATACCACGGGTGTGATCAAGTACGGACATGATCAGCAACAGCGCGATCCAGTGGTACATGTAGAAACCGTACGAGATCCTTCCCAGGAGATCCAACGGACCATGATCGAGGGATCGCGGATACTGACCACTGGCGGCGTTGAGCACCACGAAGGCGAACAGGACCGAATACACCTCATCCTGGAACCAAGGCCATGTATGGCCGGTGAACCAGGGTACGAAGGCGAGCACGGCTGAGCCATAGGCGACCACCGGGGAGGCCAGCCAACGCAGCACCGGGTGTTTCGTCGCGAACAGATACCCGAGCACCCCGCCCAAGGCCATGCTGTTGAACTTGGCCCCGTAGAAGAAGAGGTAGGCCACCCGCCGCCACCCCGTATCCACCGGGATATCCGACAGGGCATGATCCACCATGATGGGTAGCACGGTCCAGACCAGGAAGAACCCCAGCAACGACGGTACCACCCAACGCTTGGGAAGCGCCGGTAGCACCCAAGGCCAAAGCAGGTAGAATTGCTCCTCCACCCCGATGGACCAGATCTGTGGGCTGGCCTCCCAGCCGATGTCGAACGCCTTGGCGATGTTCGGTAGCCCGGCCGCGCACAACAGCAGCGTATCCCAACCGGGGGTGAACGGGAATAAGAGGCCAGAAACCAGCAAGACCAAGAAGTACACCGGCCAGATGCGTAGTACACGGCGCATGTAGAACGCAGGGCGGTCGATCCCTCCGGTGGCCTCCTGCTCGCGTACGAGCAACCAGGTGATGATGAAGCCGCTGAGGACGAAGAAGAGCATCACCCCGACACGATGGTCGGCGACCCAGCTGCCCGGATGGTCCAAGACGCTCGGGATGCCGCGATCGCGCTTGGTCATCTCGAGGTGCGCCGCTCCTACCGCAAGAGCCGCCACGGCCCGAAGTGCGTTCAATCCAGGCAGGTGTGGCCGCATGTCGGCAAGTATATCCTTTTGGCCCTGATGGGCAGAAGGCTGATCGAGCTCTATCGGGTCAAACCCATTCGGACGTTCAGTAGTGGCCTACGATGCGCGGCTCTTTCCACAGACCGATACACGGACCGGGAGCTTGGAGCAGGCCTTTCCGTGGATCCGAGAGCGAGGAATGCGGATCACGCAGAGGCGCTGAGGACGCAGAGGAGGGCCGGGGGTGCCGAGGGCGAGGAATGCGGATCACGCAGTGGCGCAGAGGACGCAGAGGAGTGCCGGGGGTGCCGAGGGCGAGGAATGCGGATCACGCAGAGGCGCAGAGGACGCAGAGGAGTGCCGGAGCCGGGAGAAGAGGCGGTAGGCTGGTGGGAAGATGACCCAGTAGTCCTGGGATCAGATCCCGAACAAGCCCGCCACCCAGTAGGCGATGAAGGCGAGCAAGGCACTCACGGGTATGGTGAGCACCCAGGCCCACAGCAGGCGTACGGTGACCCCCCAACGCACGGCGCTGAACCGTTTGGTGGCCCCCACCCCGATGATGGCACCGGTGATGGTGTGCGTGGTGCTCACCGGGATCCCCATCTGCTCGGTCATATACAGCGTCATGGCACCCGCACTTTCCGCGCACACCCCTTCGAGCGGAGATACCTTGGTGATCCGAGACCCCATGGTCTTCACGATCTTCCAACCACCGCTGAGGGTGCCCAGGCCAATGGCGGTGTAGCACGCCAGTGGTACCCAGTTGGGCATGTCGTCCAGACTCTCCTTCTGGCCGCTGGCCACCATGGCCACCATGATGATACCCATCACTTTCTGCGCATCGTTGCCCCCATGCCCGATGCTGAAGGCCGCCGAACTGAGCAGCTGGAGCCGCTTATAGAGGTTGGCCGTGCGCGCGGCACTGGGCTGGCGACGGGTCATGTCCCAGGCATACACGATCATGAAGACCAAGGAGAACACGGCCATGGCGATGCGCAGGTCGTTGTTCTTGAGCACGAACATGCAGGTGACGACCGTGGCCCCGGAGATCATGAGCAGGCGCAGCCACAGTTTCTGCACCAAAGTGACCAGGGTGATGAAGATGGAGATGACCATGCCCACCAGCGGTGCGAGGAAGATGAAGAGGGCGATGATGCCGATCTTATCCAGGGCGATGCTGTCGATATCGAACCCCGCACCGGCGAGGGCCGCGCCCGCGAAGCCGCCGATCAAGGTGTGGGACGAGCTGCTGGGGATGCCGTACCACCAGGTGATCAGGTTCCAGGTGATGGCCGCGATGAGCCCGGCCAGGACCACCCGCAGGGTGATGAACTCCTCGTGCACGGTCTTGGCCACGGTATTGGCCACGTGGTGATCGCTGAAGATGAAGTAGGCGACGAAGTTGAAGGCGGCGGCCCAGATCACCGCCTGGAACGGAGTGAGCACCTTGGTGCTCACGATGGTGGCGATGGAGTTGGCCGCGTCGTGGAAGCCGTTGATGTAGTCGAACACCAGGGCCAGAACGATGATGACGATCAGTAGCGTCATGTGCCCTTAGGCGTACTTCAACATGATGGACTCGATCACATTGCCCACGTCCTCGCACTTGTCCGTGGCCAGTTCCAGGGTGGAGTAGATGTCGCGCATCCGGATCAGCTCGATCGGATCCTTTTCGGTGGCGAACAGGTGCTGAATGGCCCGGTCGTAGACCTCGTCCGCCTGGTTCTCCATGCTGTTGATCCGCACCACGAACCGGTTATCGACACCGCTGCTCTTGTGCATGGTGCGCAAGCTCTGCACGGCCATCTGCACGATCTGGCAGCCTTCGTTCACCAGGCGGGCCAGCTCACGGCAGGTCTCGTCGGGCTGGCGGATCCCGAAGAGCTCCAGGTTCTTGGCCGCCGCGAAGATGAAGTCGGCCACGTCATCCAGGCTGGTGGCCAGCTGGTGGATGTCCTCCCGGTCGATCGGCGTGATGAAGTTGCGCGCCAGGTCGGTGAAGATGGTGTGCGTAAGGTCGTCGTTGGCATGCTCGGCGATCTCCAGGCGCTCCAGCAGCGCCACCCGTTGCGACCCGGGCATGGTGGCCATGATGGCGATGAGGTCCTCGGACATCTTCAACACGTTGGCGGCGCTGGCCTCGAAATGGAAGAAGAACACCCGATCGCGGGGTTTGAAGAAGCTCAGCAGGTTGTCCAGTGCCATGGGTCGCGGTTTCGCGGGCCAAATGTACCCGGCTGTCCTGTTGGTCAAGGTAAGCCGCCCCAGCCTTAATACAACCTTAACATTGCGGGTAGGTCCTGTCAACCTTGACCTTGAACCGCCTTTCTTTGGCCTCCATGCTGTACGAATTCAACGGATATCGCCCCGTGGTCCATCCCTCGGCGTTCGTTCACCCCCAAGCGGTGGTCACCGGGCACGTGGTGATCGGCCGCGATGTGTACATCGGTCCGGGTGCGGCCCTGCGCGGCGATTGGGGGGCCATCGAGATCGCCGATGGCTGCAATGTGCAGGAGCACTGCACCATCCACATGTTCCCCGGGGTCACCGTTCGGCTTGAGGAGAGCGCGCACATCGGCCACGGCGCCATCATCCACGGTGCGCATGTGGGCCGCAACTGCATGGTGGGCATGAATGCCGTATTGATGGACGATGTGGTGCTGGGCGAGGAGTGCATCGTGGGGGCCCTCTCCTTCCTGCCGGCCGGTAGCGTGTGGGAACCCCGCAAGGTGATCGTGGGCAACCCCGCGAAGGTGGTGAAGGACGTGAGCGAGGCGATGATCACGTGGAAGACCGAAGGCACCCGACTGTACCAGGCCCTGCCCGCCGAGCTGCACGCCACCCTGAAGCCGTGTGAGCCGTTGCGCGAGGTTCCTGCGGACCGCCCGCCGATCACGGTGCGGTACGGCACCTGGGATCAACGCAAGAAGAGCTGACCACCTCACCCCCCGTGGTCCGTGTCGCCTTCATCCAGGTGAAGCCGATGCAGCATGCGGTGCACCAGCGGGGTGAGCATGATGGCCACCGTGCCCAACAACGCGATACCGCTGTACAAAGCATAGAACGAGGCGAAGTATTTCGCGGAGGCGTTCGGCAGCTCACCCACGGGCCCCATGCCGCCGAGGATCATGCTCGCGTTCAGGAAAGCATCGGTGAACCCGTAGCCCGCGAAGTAGATGTAGCCCACCACGCCCAACGCCAACGAACCACCCACGAACAAGAAGGCCATCGCCACGAAACGCACCTGCCTGCGGAGGTAGGCGGCCCAGGGCAGCAACGGCCGTGACCGGTGTTCGAACATGTGGGAAAGGTAGATCCCGGATCAACAAGGTCCGGTTGGCCGTCCACCGGCCGCCGTGGTGCGCACCACCCCTCCGCCACCGCACCTTCGCGCCACACGCACCACCATGAAAGGCCTCTGGACCATCGTGCTCCTGCTGCTCTCCAACGTGTTCATGACACTGGCCTGGTACGGCCACCTCCGTTTCAAGGACTTCGCCTGGGGCAAGAGCCTGGGGCTGTTCTCCATCATCCTGATCAGCTGGGGCATGGCGTTCTTCGAGTACGTGCTGCAGGTGCCTGCCAACCGCCTCGGCCACCTGAGCCAGGGCGGCCCGTTCAGCCTGGTGCAACTGAAGGTGATCCAGGAGGTGATCACCCTGGCGGTGTTCGTCGTGTTCAGCCTGGTGGCCTTCAAGGAAGAGGCCCTGCGCTGGAACCACGCCCTGGCCGCCCTGCTCCTGGTTGTTGCCGTGTGGTTGGTGTTCAAGGAATAGGCCCGGTCGGAGATGGAACCATTGGAGCCCAGGCCACGTAGAACCGGGCGATGACCACCTACGCCCCCGTACACACCTCCGTTGCCCACATCCTACTGGTGGACGACGAGGACGACTGCAACTTCGTGACCAAGCTCGTGCTCAAGAAGGCCGGCTACCAAGGCCGACTGACCACCTTCACCTCCGCCGACGAAGCGCTGGACTACCTGCGTGAAGGACGCGAGCGACCCGACCTGATGTTCGTGGACATCAACATGCCCAAACACACCGGCTTCGACCTGCTCTCGTTCTGCGAGTCGGAAGGCCTGCTGCCCAACGGATGCACCAGCGTGATCATGTTCAGCAGCAGCAACCGCCCGGTGGACCTGGAGAAAGCCCTCTCCTTCCGATCCGTGATCGGCTACGTGGAGAAGGCCCTCTCCGTGGAAAGCTTCGAACGCGTGGTCCGCGAACATGACCGTACACGCAACATCGACTTGTAGATCTCTCACACTGCTCCACTCTCCCATGAAAAAGATCCTGATCATCGAAGACGAGACCATCATTTCTTTCGGCTATCGGCTCCAGCTGGAGCGGATGGGCTTCGAGGTGGTGGGTACCGCCCGCAGCTCCGAAGAGGCCGAGGTGCTCCTGCAACAGCATACGCCCGACCTCATCGTGATGGACATCTACCTGAAAGGCACGAAGAACGGACTCGAGCTGGCCCAGGAGATCCATGCGCGCACCCCCACCCCTATCCTCTTCCTCACGGCGAGCACCAATCCCGAGATCATCTCCGCCATCCATGCGCTGAAGGATTGCCACTACCTGAGCAAACCGATCAACGCGGACAGCCTCGAGGATGTCCTGCAGCACTACATCCGGCCGGTGCCGGTGCGACCATGAGAGCCACGCCCCACCAAGCCGAACGCCTCCACCGCTTCTCGCACGACCTTCGCAACCGGTTGATCGGCCTGCAACAGGCCCTGGAGCGATTGAAGGAGTCCGCCGAAGTGGAGGAACGTGAGGAGGTCGGGCGCTACGGAGAGCAGCAGTTCTTCAAGGCCCTGCGCGAGGTGGAGCAGTTGATGGACGACATGGAGGTGCCCCGGGGCACGCCGGTGCTCGCCCCCCAGGAGTTCGACCTCACGGCCCTGGTGAACGAGCGGATCGACCTGCTCCGGTACCGTTCCGACCGCAAAGGGATCCGGATCCTCTCCCGTTCCGACCCGGGCTTGCTGGTCACCGCCGACCCACGCGCCATCGGCGAGGTCGTGGATGCGCTGTTGACCAATGCCTTCAAATTCTCCGCCCCGGGCGCCGAGGTGGAGGTGGACCTGTCCCGCACCCCCGAAGGCGTGGCGCTACAGGTGCGTGATCATGGTGTGGGGCTTAGCGCCAACGAACTGGCCCAGGTGTTCGAGCGTTTCGCCTGGCTGGGCAGCAGGCCCACCGCTGGGGAATCGCAAGGCCGAGGCACTTTGGCCCGGATGCACGCCGTGGCCTTGGCCCACAAAGGCACCTTACGCGCCGAAAGCCCGGGCGAAGGCGCAGGATGCACCTTCACCCTGTGCCTGCCGGGTTAGCCGGGATCAACCCACAGGCAGGCCTGCGTCGGACACCCGTGTGATCAGTTTGGCCACCCGTTGGCCGCGCGCGTTCACCGCCACCCCGAACTCGAGCATGTCGCCCACCCGCAGGTCGGCGAAGTCCGTATCCACCAGATCCTCGCGCAGGAAGAACAGGTTGTTGTCCGGGAAGCGGATGAAACCGTAGCCGTTCATCAGGCTCATGACACTGCTCTGGTGTCGCACCTCCGGATCCATGTCCAAGGCCTCCTCCACCTCGCGCGCACGGTCGTCTCGCACCACGAACAGGTCGCGGATGAGTTCGTCATCGTCCTTCAGCCCTTCCTCGATCAGGTCGTGCATGGGCAAGGGATAGGTCACCTCGTTCCACAGGTCGGTGCTGGTACGTGTGTATTGCTGCTCGCCGGTCTCCGCATCGGTGAACTCGAAGTCCCAACCCAGGAGCATGGTCTTGCACCCCAAGGCGTGCAGCTTGCGCACCAAGGGCACATGGTCGCCATCGGAGGCCACCAACACCACCACATCGTACCGTTTGAGCATGCATAGCTCATAGGTCTCCAACGCCATCAGCACGTCGATCCCCTTCTCCTTCTTCCGGCCCATCATGTCCTTCAGCGGGAGGTAGTGGGTCTGCACGTTGTTGTACATCAGCACATCGTCGAACACCCGGTCGTGGTAGAGCTGGTTCGGCTTCTCGTTGGCCTCCCGTGCGTTGAACCGCCCACGGAAGAAATGGATGTCGATGATGTGGCAGAGGTTGGGCCTGGTGCCTTCCCGCTCCGCCACCATGTGCTTCACGTAGTCGTGCAGCCCGCCGATGTGGATCCGCCGACGGTGCGCATGCACGTAGTTGTAGTAGTTGCTCACATGGGTGTAATAACTTCCATCGTAGAACACACCCACCTTCAAGGCTTGGTTACCTGCATTCATGGTCCAATAGGGGTAAAGGATAGGGCGCAAAGGTAGGGCTCGGGGGTCGCGTTCCACCCCTAACTTGCAGCCCATCATGCGCCTCCGGCACGTGCTACTCCCGCTGTTCCTGGTCGTACTGCACCAGGGGGTCGCCCAGGACATGAACCTGGGGGCGGCGCTGAGCATTGCGCGGTCGATATCCGCGCCGTTGAACGCCGTGCAGCTGCACGATGCCGCTTTAGATGCCTGGACCTGGTCGTTCGGCAAGGAGCCCGGTGCCCGGTTGCTGCTCACCGACCGCACCGCAGGCACGCTCAAAGGGACCGCACGGCTGAACTTCCGATCCACCATGCTGACCGGCCGCGAGGAGACCATGGGCACGGTGAGCTACACCGTGAGCATCCAAGTTCAACCGGGCGAGTGCAGGATCACGATCGCCGACCTTATCCATACCGGCAACAAGAACACGGCACGCGGCGGGATCCACCTCAAGCAACTGATGCGGTCGGACGAGGATGCCCACCGCACCTCGGGCATGAGCCGCTCCAACGTGGTACGCCTGCACCAAGAGCTGCGCACCGCTTCCACCGAACACCTCACCGGACTGCTCCAGACGTTCGAGGCCCGGATGCGATCACGGATCGAGCCATAGGCGCCAGTTCGCGGCCCCTCACACCCGCCCCCAGGCCTCTTCTTCGCACATGCGGCGCCCAAGCCGATCCTGTGGACACCGCTACGTGATGATCATCGGACGGTGCCTGTCCGAAAGGTAGCCTCGGACTCCTTCATCCGAGCGAACCCTGCCAGGCAACAGGCCTTCCCTTGCAGCAGGTCGCTGTTGGCCGACCACTTCCCTGCCGCGGTAACCATGCCGATGCTTGGTGCGTTGAAGGGGACCGCGATGGCTTTCTCGAAGCGCTTCACTCCACGCTCCTGGCCACTGGTGGCGGTGGTCCTGGTGTCGGCCTTCATCGTCTATGGCCTGCTGCTGATCTCCCGTTCCCGGCAGTTGCAGGAGAAGATCGCCCAGGAGATCCACCTGCTCGATGACCTGAGCCGCCTCAGCGGAACGCTCGGCCACCTCAGCCTGACCCACCGCATGGACGTGGGCACCAAGCAGTACCAATGGCCCGTGGAGCTCGGCAACGCACGCGCCACCGTCGAACAGCTGGCCACCCTCTACAAGACCTCACCGGGCATGAACGAACTGCCCGGCACGTTGAACCAGTTCCTGCAACAGGCCGACTCGATCCATGCCAACGCCATGGTGGAACAGGGCTCGTGGAGCGAGCAACGGCCGAACGAAGTGGTCTTCGACTTCATCATGCAACGCGCCCAATCGGCGATCGACCGCACCACACGGCAGGTGCATGAGCAGGGCCTCGGCAGGTACACGACCACCCTCTCCGACCGTTGGAATGAAGCCCAATTCCTGCTGCTCTCCGCCTGCCTGTTCGCTGTGGTGTTCGCCTGGCTGGTGGGGGTGAGCAACAAGCTGTTGCTCGAAAGCCGCTTGCGATCGGAACAGCTGAACATCGCCAAGCACAACCTCGAAGTCGCCAACAAGGAACTGCGCGAGACCATGCTGAGCAAGGAGGAGAAGGAAGTGATGATCAAGGAGATCCACCACCGGGTGAAGAACAACCTCCAGATCGTGAAGAGCCTGATCCGTTTCCAGATGGACCAAGTGAGCGACCCGAAGACCACCGAACTCTTCAACGAATGCGTGAACCGGGTGAGCGCGATGGCCCTGGTGCATGAGCAGACCTACCTGAGCAAGGACCTGGCCAACATCGATGTGAACAGCTACCTCTCACATCTGACGCGCGACCTGTGCTACGCCTATACCATCGACACCGCGCTCGAGATGGACATCCGCATCAATGTCCCCACCATGGGCGTGGACACCCTGATCCCCCTGGGGTTGATCCTCAACGAGGTGATCTCCAACTCCCTGAAGTATGCCTTCAAGGGGCGTAAGCGGGGTACCATCATCGTTCACATCGACGGGGATGAACAGACCGGGCTGCACATGCGTATGGGGGACGATGGCGTTGGCCTGCCCGACCGCAGCAAATGGGAGCGCCCCAACAGCCTGGGCATGGACCTGATCCACACCTTGGCCGGGCAGCTGGACACCACGGTGTCCCTGGTCGCCGGACCGGGAACGGTCTATGAACTGGTGCCTGCGGTGAAACAACACCGGAAGCGCGCCTGAGCACGATCCGAACCGACGGCCACCGAACGAAGCCCGAAGCCCGTTGCCACCCGCAGCGGGCTTCTACATTTGCCCGGTCCACAACCCCGCCTCTTCCGATGATCAACCCAACGACCTTTGTCGCCGTAGGCGCCCTGCTCCTCACCGCATGCGGCACCGCAGATACCCCCCCCGCGACCGAACGCATGAACTACCCTACGACCCGCAAGGACTCCCTGGCCGGAGACTCCCTGCACGGCACCTTCGTGGCCGACCCCTACCGCTGGCTGGAGAACGACACCAGCGCGGAAACGGCAGACTGGGTGAAGCAACAGAACGCCACCACGGCCGCCCACCTGGCCACCATTCCGTTCCGATCGGCCCTGGCCGCGCGGTTCGAGCAGTTGTACGACTTCCCCAAGTTGGGCGGCCCCATGCGCGTTGGTGAGCTCTACTTCATCTGGAAGAACAGCGGACTGCAGAACCAGAGCGTGATCCATGTACGCAAGGGCCTCGAGGGCACGGACGAGGTGTTCATCGACCCCAATGCCATCGACCCCAAGGGCACCACCACCTTCAGCCCCCTGGGCACCAGCACCGACCACCGCTACATGGCCGTAGGGGTGAACCGCGCGGGCAGCGACTGGCAGGACATCATCGTTTACGACCTCACCACCCTGAAACAGACGAACGACCTCTTGAAGTGGGCCAAGTTCAGCGGAGCCGCATGGTACAAGGATGGGTTCTTCTACAGCCGGTACCCCGAACCGGCCAAAGGCACCGAGCTGAGCGCGGCCAGCAAGTTCCAGAAGGTGTACTACCACAAGCTCGGAGATCCGCAGGAGAAGGACGTACTGGTGTGGGAGAACAAGGCCAACGGCGACCTGTACGTGGGCCTCGGCGTGACCGAGGGCGAGGAATTCGCCACCCTCTACGTGAGCACTGGCACCAACGGCTTCGAGCAGTACTATCATGACCTCCGCAGCGGGGGCATGCCCACCCCGGCCACGAAATGGACCGCCCTGCAGACCGGGTTCGACCACAAGACCAGTATCGTGGCCTTCGAGCCCAAGAGCGGCAAACTGCTCGTACGCACCGATGTGGACGCCCCCCGGTACCGCTTAGTGGCCGTGGACCCTCAGAAACCCGCCAAGGCCGATTGGGTGGACGTGATCCCGCAGAAGGATGAACTACTCGAAGGCGTGAGCACGGGTGGTGGGCTGATCTTCGCGGAGTACCTCAAGGACGCCACCACGCGCGTCCATCGCTGCCAGGCCGACGGCTCCGACATGAAGGAAGTGGAACTCCCGGGCATCGGTAGCGCCAGCGGCTTCGGCGGCGAACGCGGGGATACGTTCAGCTTCTTCTCGTTCACCTCCTTCACCGATCCGGGGTCCATCTTCAAATACGACTACGCCACCAACAAGAGCGAGCTGTTCTATCGTCCGGAGCTGAAGTTCGATCCCGCCCAGTACGAAACGGAACAGGTGTTCTTCCCCAGCAAGGACGGCACCAAGGTGCCCATGTTCATCGTCTACAAGAAAGGTCTGGAGAAGAACGGCAAGAACCCCACCCTGCTCTATGCCTATGGCGGTTTCAACGTGAGCCTGAGCCCCAGCTTCAGCACCAGCCGCATGTTGTTGCTCGAACAAGGAGGGGTATATGCCCAGCCCAGCCTCCGTGGTGGAGGTGAGTATGGCGAGGAGTGGCACCAGGCGGGCATGAAGGAGAAGAAACAGAACGTGTTCGACGACTTCATCGCCGCGGCGGAATACCTGATGGCCATGAAATGGACGGACCAGGGCCACCTGGCGATCAACGGAGGCAGCAACGGCGGCCTGCTCGTGGGTGCCGTGATGACCCAGCGGCCCGATCTGTTCAAGGTGGCCTTCCCCGAGGTGGGCGTGTTGGACATGCTGCGCTACCAGAAGTTCACCGCCGGTTTCGGCTGGATACCCGAGTATGGCAGTGCGGAGAACAGCAAGGCGGAGTTCGACTACCTGATCGCATACTCACCGCTGCACAACGTGAAACCCGCGAACTATCCAGCCACCATGGTGATGACCGCCGACCATGACGACCGCGTGGTGCCCGCACACAGCTTCAAGTTCATCAGCACCTTGCAACAGGCACAGACCGGTGCCGCCCCTGTACTGATCCGCGTGGCGGTGGACGCCGGACATGGTGCCGGCAAACCCACCAGCAAAGTGATCGAGGAGGTGGCCGACAAGTACGCGTTCATGTTCCACCACTTGGGCATGGTGCCGAAATACGCCGCAACGAAACCTTAAGGGTATCTCGAAGAACCTCGTTCCGGCGGCGTTCATGAGAAAGAAGCACAGCGGTCATCGCTTGCTCTCATTCGCCCATACTTTGTTGCTCCTCAGTCGGATACTTCGATCCAGTATCCTCTCTTCGGAGCGCCTCGTCTGGACGAATGATAGCGGCGCGCGCCATCCGTTCGAGGTTCTTCGAGGCACCCATAAGGAGGTTGGCTCGCCTTGGATAGGCGCCGGGATGTGCCTACTCTTCCATGGCGACAACACCGGGTCCACTGCGTGGGTCGCATGGTGATATCAGGGGAAAGGACCGCACGGAGCGGTCCT
>SSGN01000133.1 GCA_008016945.1 Flavobacteriales bacterium | reverse complement strand
ACTGCGTTGTGTGCAGATAGAATGTTCCGCATACGCCCACGATACCGAAGAACAGGAACACGCTGATGTCACCCAAACCGGCGTAGCCGTAGGGGTTCTTGCCGAACGTGTATTTCACCGCAGCGCCGATGGCGAGCAGGCCGATGAGCAGAAAGGCAAGTGTTCGGAGTGACAGGCCAAGCGCGATAACGATCAACGCACAACCGCTGAGGAAGGCCAGCGTGCCGCAGATCAACATGGCGCGCTTCATCTGCGCAGGTGTGATGATGCCGCTTTGCACCGCGCGTTGGGGGCCCACGCGCTCGTTGTTGTCCGTGCCGTGTTGGTGATCGCCAAGGTCGTTGGCGAGATTGCTCAGGATCTGAAGGAGTACGGCGGTGAGCAGGGCGAGGAAGAGAACGCTGCGTCTGAAGCCGGGGCTGCCCATGACCTCACCATCCACGATGTACGCCAACGCGCTCCCCACGATGATGCTGCTCACCGCCAAGGGCAGCGTACGCAGGCGGAAAGCGTGGAGCCAGTGTTTCATGCGGGGCTGCACAGGGGGATGATGATCACATCGGTCCGTACCACCCCGTCAACGAAGAACAAGGAGCCGTGCATCAGGGTCCGCAGCGAATGAGGCGATCGCAGGAGCATTGGCCCGGATGATCCCCAGCCACTCGGGCGTGGTGTGGTTCCCCATCGCCAGATGGACCACCTTGGGAGGCGCTCCGTGCAGGGCGCTCAGTTCCACGAAATCGTCGTCCTGCGTCAGGATCACGAAGCCATCCTGACGTGCAAGCTCCCACAACTGTGCATCGGGCTGCGCCGCTAACCGCAGGTGCTTCACATGCTGTGTGCCCGGATGGTCCGCATCAAGGTGCGCGGCCAGCTTGTCGGACAGGTTCTCGTCGATCAGGAACTTCACGCGGCCGAAGGCACGATGCTGGTGAAACGCTCACGATCGGCAGCGTAGGCAAGGCAGGCCCGGATGTCCTCCTCGGTCAGCTCATCGAAATCGTCCAAGATCTCCGGGATGGTCATTCCGGCGGCCAAGTAGCCCAGCACATCCCCCACGGTGATACGCATGCCCCGGATGCAAGGCTTGCCGCTGCGCTTGCCCGGTTCAATGGTGATGATCCTGCGGTAATCCATGGCGTGTGCGTTGACAGCACGAAGTTAGGCCACGGAGCCGATGTTCGGCCATATCTTCATCCCTGTATTACGCGAGCCATGTCTGCGAAACTCACCGTTCCCATCCCCGTGAAGGCCATGCGCCTTGCCGAGCAGATCGGAGAGCGCCGGGCATCAGCCCTTCCGAGTTGATCGTGGAACTGATCGAACGTGAAGCGGAGCGGCTGAAGGATCCGTTCGCCGAACTGCGTGGGATATGGGTGGACACCCCGGTTACAGCGGAAGAGTTGAGCGAGCGGGCGAGGAAGAGATCCTGACAACAAGCACGACAGATCCTCGTCGTTCAAGGCCATCGTTCGCAAGAGCGACAAGTCCCCACCTCTGCGAAACTCCGCGTCTCTGCGTTGAAAATGCCCGCTACGGGAACTTCGGGTACTTCTGGAAATCCGGCGTCCGCTTCTCGAGGAAGGCGTTGCGGCCCTCCTGCGCCTCGTCCATCAGGTAGTACATCAGCGTGGCATCACCGGCGAATTCCATCAAGCCGCGCTGGCCGTCCAGTTCGGCGTTCAGCCCACGCTTGATCATGCGCAGGGCCAGCGGGCTGCGTTGCATCATGATGCGGCACCACTCCACGGTGGTATCCTCCAGTTCGGCCAGCGGTACCACCTTGTTCACCATGCCCATGTCCTCGGCCTCCTTGGCGGTGTACTGCTGGCACAGGAACCAGATCTCGCGGGCCTTCTTCTGGCCCACATGACGGGCGAGGTAATTGCTGCCGAAACCCGCATCGAAGCTGCCCACCTTGGGGCCGGTCTGCCCGAAACGCGCATGGTCCGCCGCGATCGTGAGGTCGCACACCACGTGCAGCACGTGGCCACCGCCGATGGCATAGCCGTTCACCATGGCCACCACGGGCTTGGGCAGTTCGCGGATGCGCTTGTGCAGGTCCAGCACGTTCAGGCGCGGCACACCGTCCGTACCGATGTACCCGCCGCGGCCCTTCACGTTCTGGTCGCCGCCGCTGCAAAAGGCCTTGTCGCCCGCGCCGGTCAATACCACCACGCCGATGGCCGGGTCCTCGCGGGCGATGTCCATGGCATCGATCATCTCCTTGTTCGTGTCCGGGCGGAAGGCGTTGTACACCTCAGGCCGGTTGATCGTGATCTTGGCGATGCCTTCGAAGAACTCGAACTTGATGTCCGAATACTCCTTGATGGTGGTCCAGTTTCTCATTTTGGGGGATCGTGGGGGTCGACCATGGTCGGCCGCTTCCTTGGGCTTTTCTTTACGCTACGCTCAACTGCTTGAAATATTCCCGCAACACCTGCGGCGAAATTGCGGCATCGGTGGTGATGTGCAGCACGGCAGGACGGTCATGTGCGCCGTACAGCCAGTCCACACCGGTCTCCAGCGAAGCCTGATCGTGCGCGTGGTGGTACGGCAGGTCGAAGCTCTTCACGAGTTTCGCGATATCGCGGCCATGGGGTGCTTCGAACCATGGTAGCAATTGCGCATCGGTATCCGGGCCTTCGATGAAACGGAAGATGTTCCCTCCGCCGTTGTCGATCACGATCACCTTCAACTCGGGCGAAAGGTGGCCGTTCCAGAACGCGTTGCTGTCGTAGCAGAACGCCGTGTCGCCGGTGATCAATGTGGTGGTGCGTTGCGTGGCGAAGGCTGCACCGACCGCCGTACTGGTGCACCCGTCGATGCCGCTGGTCCCGCGGTTGCCGAACCACTGATGGCCACGCACCCGGTCGAAGAGCTGGGCATAGCGGGCGGGGGTGCTGTTCGCCAGATGGATCGCCGTGCCATTCGGTATCCGGTCGTTGAGGGTGTTGAACACCGCGAGGTCGCAGAACGGCGCTGAAGCCAGTATGCGCTCGTGCCTGCTGCGCGTGCTCTGGTCCATCATGCGCCAAGCCTCGCCGTAGAAACTGTCCTCGCTCCGGGACGCGGCCACCACGGCTTCGGTAAGCTGCGCGAAGAACACTTCCGGGTTCACGGCGATGTCGTGAGTCAGGCTTTGATACGTGTCGAAGTGGCGCTGGGCGGCATCCACATGCCAGTGCTGCGCGGGCTTCCATTTGCGCAGCAGCGTTCTTATACGCTTGCTCACCACCGCTCCACCGAAGGTGATCAGCAACTCGGGGCGCAGGTCCTTCTCGTTGCGCTCGTCCACCGCCGCGATCACCCGGTCGATCGTGGTGATGAAGGCCGGATCATCGAGGTTGCTCGTGGCCTCGGTATGCACCGATACCTGCGGTAGCGCGGCCAATTGCCGTAGTTGCTTGCGGAGGCCGTCGCTCCACACACCCTGCCCGATCAGCACCATCACCTTGCGGCATGCCGCGAACTGCCCGATCAGCCAGCGCGCGTGTTCGGGCAGGATGAA
The DNA here is from genome assembly GCA_008016945.1 of Flavobacteriales bacterium. Next base: position 10,309 of record SSGN01000133.1, on the reverse strand, counting down.
GGACTCCGTCATCACCGGAGCGATGAAGCGTGCGGCATCCGCTGTCCCGGAAAGGCTCGGCGCCTGCCCGTACAGCGGCTCCGCGAAGGGCACGTTCACCTGCACCGGCCCCGGCACCGGCAGCAGCGTATGGTCTATCGCCTCGTTGATCAGCCTGCCGCAATGCCAGCGCGAAAGGTGGTCACCGGTGGACCGGGGGAGCTGGACGCTCTTTTTCACATGGGGCAGGAGCGCGCCTTCCTGCCGGATCGCCTGCCCCTCGCCTTGATCCACCCACTCTTCGGGGCGGTCCGCGGTGATCACCAGCAGCGGCACGCGCTGGTAGAACGCCTCGGCGATCGCGGGACCGTAGTTCAGCACGGCACTGCCGCTGGTACAGATCAGTGCCACGGGGGCGTGCAGTTGCTGCGCCATGCCCAGCGCGAAGAAGGCGGCGCTGCGCTCATCGATCACACGCAGGCATTCGATCCCCTCCTGGCGCGTGAAGGCGATCACCAATGGTGCGCTGCGGCTGCCGGGGCTGATCACCGCGTGTTTTACGCCCTTCGCGGCGCACAGGCGGGCCAGTTCAGCGGCAGAGTAGTGGTCGCTCGTCATCGGGCTTTTCCGCCGGACCTGCGGGTAGGCAGGGGCTTGAGGCGGGCGGCGAATTTACCGTTGCGGCGGGTCATTGAGCGCTGGATCGAAGGGTGTTCTGGCCGTGCGGTGGTCGCAGGCCGGGTGGATCCGTGCAGCGGTAGCCGAGGGGCGAATGTTCGCAAGGCATCTCCGGGGCCTATGCCACGGCATCCTTCAGGAGCAATTTTCGCCAGCTGTCGGCCTTATGCTCGGTCTCGTCCCACTCCGCAGCAGGATCGGAACCGGCGGTGATGCCCGCGCCCACGTGGAGTTCGGCACTGGTCGCATGGATCCGCATGCACCGGATGTTCACGAAAAGCTCCATGCGGCCATCGGCGCTCCATGGGCCCCAGAAACCGGCGTACAACTCGCGGTCGCGGTCCTCCAGTGTGGCGATGCGCTCGCGGGCTTTGTCGGTGGGTATGCCGCACACGGCGGGGGTGGGGTGAACGGCGCAGACGAGTTCCTCCATGGCCCGGCCTTCCACGTTCGCGGCGATCCGCGTGCGCAGATGAGCCACGGGACCGGCGGCGATCACGTCGGGGCCATCGATGGTGATGTGGCGCGCGCCGAGGTCGATCAGCGTACCGGCGATGCTCTTGGCCACCACACGTTGCTCGTGCCGTTCCTTCTCGCCCCAACCAGCAACCTCGGTGGGCGCATCGGCGGCGGGCAGGGTGCCTGCGATGGCGTCCACCAGCACGGTGTCGTTCTCGGCGAGGATCAACCGCTCGGGTGTGGCCCCGAGCCAGAGGCCGTGGTCGGGTGTCATCACCAAGGCCACGAAGGCATCGGGCCGGGTGTGCAGGGCTTCCACGAAGAGGGCCGGTGCATCGGCTTCGCCCACGGGCAGTTCCATGGTGCGGGAGAGGACGATCTTCTCCACCTCGCCCGTTGCGCATTCGTTCCGCGCCTGCTCAACGGCCGCCTCGAACGTTGCACGCGATGTGGCTGAACGTAGCGTGGCGCGAGGTTGCGCGGTGCTTCCGGTGCATTCCAGCAGGCGCTGCCAGTGCGGTTCGGATTCGCCAAAGGTCAGTTCCACATCGGAACGCACCAGCGGGGTGTGATCCCCGTTACGGAAGGGCGCCAGCAGGAACACATCGTTCAACTCCCACCACAGGCCGCTTTCGGCGCGGTCCAGGTCGGGTGTTTGCTGGGCCCACAGGGTCACTTCCGCTTCGCCGGGGCGCCGGAAGGCCGCGAAGGTGAGGCGATGGCCGATCGCGTATTGCAGGGCATGGAGGAGTGCTGCGGAGCTCATCGCTGATCGATGATCATGTTGGTGAGGCGGCAGATGGCGATGAGCCGCCCGGCATCGTCATGTACGCGGATGTCCCATACGTGGGTCTTGCTCCCCTGGTGTACGAGTTCGCCGGTGGCGGTCACGCGGCCTTCGCGTACGCCGCGCAGGTGATTGGCGGTGATCTCCATGCCCACCGCCGCCTGCGTGCGTAGGTCGATGAGCAATGCACTGCCCACGCTTCCGAGCGTTTCGGCGAGCGCGGCCGTGGCTCCGCCGTGCAATAGGCCCATGGGCTGGTGCGTGCGCTTGTCCACGGGCATCGAAGCTTGGAACCGGCCTTCCGCATCCACGTGGAAGCGGATGTCCAGGTGTTCCACGAGGGTGTTCGCCATGAAGGTTTGGGCGGCCTGCACGTGTTGGGACGTGAATTGCATGATCGGGTGATGGGCTGTAAAGGTAGCCGTGGGCCATCTTTGCAGCCATGGAAGCCCCTGCACGCCCGCGCCTCTTGCTGGTGGAGGACGAGAACGCCTTGCGTTCCACCTTGCGGCTCAATTTCGAGCTGGAAGGCTATGATGTCACCACCGTGGCGAATGGTCCGGATGCGTTGGAGCGCCTGCGTAGCGCGCATTATGATGCGGTGGTGATGGACGTGATGCTGCCGGGTATGGATGGCTTCACCGTGGTGGAGACCATACGACTGGAAGGCAATTCAACACCGGTCCTTTTCCTCACGGCCCGCACGGCAGCGCCGGATCGCGTTCGCGGGCTGAAAGCAGGGGAGGATCATCTGGGAAAACCATTCGACCTGGAAGAGTTGTTGTTGCGAGTGGCCAAATTGGTCCAGCGTCGTGGAACGAAGGGTACGAATACCGTGCTTGAGAGGTACGCTTTCGGGAGGAATCACATCGATTTCCAGAGCTACGAGGTGTGCGGGGAAGGTGGCTTGACGAAGACCTTGAGCCAGCGCGAGATGATGCTGCTTCGGCTGTTGGTGGAGCGGGAAGGTGATGTGGTGTCACGCGAGGAGATCCTCCAGAAAGTGTGGGGCTATAACGTGTTCCCAACCACCCGAACGGTGGATAATTTCATTGTTGGGTTCCGGAAGTATTTCGAGCCTGACCCCCGGGAACCCAGGCACTTCCATTCGATCCGAGGGGTGGGCTACAAGTTCACCGCCTAAAAAAATCACCAGGGGCTGGCAACCATTCCCGCTCCGCTTCGTCTTGTTCCCAGAAGGGCCGATCTTCCTGGCCTACTTCTGGTTCCATATTCCTTGCAGGTTTACCGCGCAGGGGCTCCGAAAGGGGCCCCTGTTCGGTTTCCAACCCCATGGGCATCTTGCGCAGGGCGGGTCTCTCGGATTATCTTGCGGCCTCCGAACAGGAAGGGGCCGGTACGGAACAAGACCGGTGGCTTCCCAAAAGGAAAAAAACGAACCCATGAATCGGATCATACACACGTCCACGCTTAGCCTCGCCGTATGGGCAGTAGCGAACCTGGCCACCGCGCAGCAGAACCTGGACATCGGCCTGTATCAGACCAACGGCATGTTGGAGGTGAAAGTGCGCCCTGAGGCAGACTTCTCGGGCATCTTCTCTTCCTTGGTGTACACCATTCGTTGGGATGCCAATTCCAATGCGGGCTTGGGTGAGAGCGCACAGGATGCCGATGTGGCCTCGTACATGGGCGTTCAACGTTCGGGCAATGTGCGTGAAGAAGGGGGCTTCCGCTATGCGGTGTTCGCCGGTTTCGGTATGCAGCCCCTCAGTAGCCATGGCCAGAGCATGGAGGCGGGTAAGGAATACACCATCGCCCGGATCCCGGTCACCGGTCAAGGAGAGTTCGAATTGGTGAACGATGCCTACACGGCCGAACGGCACAACAACGGGAATTTTTACGCCGCTTTCGGTGGAACGGACCGCACGGGTATCATCTACAAAGGCTTAGCGACCGCATCGGAGGATGGAAGCGTGTTGATCCAGCCCAACCCGAACAACGGCCGGTTCACCTTGAGTTTCGTCAACACGGAGAAGGGCGATGTGAACGTAGAGGTGATCAACAGCATCGGCCAGAGCGTGTACAACGAAACGGTGCGGGACCTCGAAGGCAACTACAAGAAGGAAATGGATCTGACCACGATGGGGGCTGGTGCCTACTACGTGAAACTGAAGCGGAACGGGAATACCACTTCGCACAAGGTGATCTACCGTTGAACGAACGCAAGGAACACTACGGAAGGGAGGCCTGGGCCTCCCTTCTTCGTTCTGGAGCCGTCCATTCTACCACTTGGATATTCGATGGCGGCCGAAGGCGAGCGGCGGTTCATCACGGGGTGATCGAAGAGGGCACGGAACAGGTTGTTGACTTACTCCTCCGTGTGTTCCGCTCGCCGTGCGCCGTTGGGGTGGAACAGGAAAGCAGGTCCTTGTACACGAAGGCTGGCTTATACCATTTCGCATTTAGGCGTAGGCTAAAGATGCGAAGGGCTCTTTTCGCAGGACGATACGGCGGGGTCGTTGCAAGGCCGAAGGCGTAGACCGCAGGGAGCGAAGCTGCCGAGGGCTTGGGCTACGGAACGATCACGACGGAGAAGTCATGCGGAAAAAGACCGAGTGGATCGGCCTACTCCTTAGTGCGAATTGGTATTAGTGCAACGGACGGAATGTTGCCAAGTCATGCTTCACGGTCGGCCGGGGAACATTTGGCGCGAAGGGCGCTCATACCTGCATCGAACCCACGCAGCACATGCAGTACTGGCTTTTGGGGTCGTGGGTGAATGGCTGGGATGGGTCCAGCAATTCATCCACCAAGCGCACCAGCACGGACTCGATCGCGGGCAGTTGGTGTTGGGAGATCACCACATCGCCGTCGACCTTCAGGAGCATTCCTTCGGCAAGTGTTGGCCGTTGCAAAGGGATCACCCCGGCACTGGCCTGTTCCACGTCCGGGTTTTGGCGCAAGTAGGCCCACAGGTAGGTCAGTAGTTGAAGGGCATACTGCCGTTGGGGTGTGATGGCCGAGAACTCCAAGCTCGGAAGCCGCAGATCATCCTCCTTCGCCCTTCCGGTCTTCACATCAAGAATGGTCACCCTTCCGTTGCGCTCGTCGATCCGGTCACAACGTCCCTTCAGAACAACGCCGTTGGTGAGCGTGGCTCGTACCTCGCGTTCCACGGCCACCAGCCGTGTGGGCTCTTTCGCGCAGCGTTCCTCCTCGGCAGCGAGGTAGCGCTCCAGCGCCTTGGCGGCCATTCCGGTGCGCAGGCGGTGGTGGCCATGGTCCAGGGTGGACCGAGGTATCTCCCTGGCCAGCTCATCGGTCAACTGGCGCGCGACCTGTTCGCGTGCTTCGGCGATGAGCGCTGGCGTCAGATCATGGCCGATCATGGGGGTGAGCAAGGTTTGTAGCGCGCCGTGCACGGCATTGCCCAGCACGTTGCTCTGCAGCTGGCCCAGCGCAGGATCCTGCTCGTTGATCCTGGCGATGTATTTGAAATAGAAGTCGAGCGGGCAACGCAGCCAGGTGCCGAGCGCCGAAGGTGAAAGGCCATGTTCGCAGATCCCTTTCAGGGTGTGCATGATCCGTTCATCCTTTTCCACCTGCAAGGGTCGTGCGCTACGAACGTTGGTGCGAACGGCCACCTTGGACCTGGTCAAGGTGGTGGGCGAATGGCCGATCACCTCGTGTAGCCACTGGGCAACGAAACGAGACGGCTCTCCGGGTTCCTTGCCATCTCCTGTGATCATGGTCCAGACCACATGGTGCGGGTGTTGCATGGCCCGCTGGAAGTTGTACGCGCTGACCGCCGCCGCATCCGATGCCATCGGTAGGCCATGGTGTTTCCGGAGGTCGAATGGGATCCAGCTGGTCGCGGCATCGGTGCGGGGCAGTACCCCCTCGTTCACACCCACCACGATCGATCTTTCGTGGTCAAGGGTGCGGGTCTCCAAGGCACCCATCACTTGCAGTCCGTGCATGGCTTGTCCAAGAAGGTCCAAGCGCTCCTCGCGTAGCACCCTATCGCGGATGGCACGATAGAGTTGAAGGTCGGAGGTTCCGATACCGGCGCGCGCGAGCAACCTGTCCATGCGGTCCTGGACACGACCGGCGAGCAGCAGTTGTTCCTGTACCACGGGGTCCGCAGGAGCGGTGTGCGAAGCCCAGTCGTACAGCGCGGCGATGCCCAGCGCGATGTCCGAACCGGCCTGTGCGGCACGGAGGGCTTGCGTGATGGTGGCGGCATGTGCGGTGCGGCTGGAGTGAAGCAGCTCGGCGATGGCGTCGTGCGCGATGGTCTGCCGCACCTGGCTCCGCAATCCATCCAGGATCCTTTCCGTGGCACCTTCCTCGTGCACGAACGGATGGGCGAACAGAGCGATGCACCGGTCCACGGCGATGCCATGGGCAGGAGCATGGAGCAACAGGTCGAGGTAGCACTCGGTGAGGGCGTGGATGGGGGTGCTCATGAGCGGGATGCCCATGGTCACGTTCATTGGCCCGAGGTGTGCGGGCAGGCGCTCGAGGAAGGGGGTCAGCAGGTCTTCCTGGGCGAGCACCACGGAGGTGTTGGCACGATCCTCCGCACTGAGCTCGGTGAGGTACTGGGCCACGAAGGCGACCTGTGCCAGCGCATGTGGCGCTTCCACGAGTTGGATGTGCCGCGGATGCTTACGGATGCTTTCCTGTGGAGGAACCGCTCCGGCCCCCAGGGCGGCGATGGACCGGCGCAGGTAATGTCCGGCTTCCTGCCGTGGGTCATCGAGGTAGAACGGATCGGCATCCCAAGCCACCTCGGCCCTCCCCTGTTCTTGAAGGTTCTTGATGGTGGCGGTGGTGGCCGGGTCCAAGGCGTTCAGTCCTGCGAACCAGATGAATTCCCAGGGCAGGTCCACCTTCTGCTTGGTGCGTTCGGCGCTCACGCGTGCCACATAGCCCGAGGTGGCCAGGCATTCGTTGCGCATGCGGTCATGGAAGGCGTGGTGAAGGTCGCCGGTGGCCAGCCATGCGGTGTTCGCACGCTGCTGGGCGGGGCTCAGTTCGCCAAGTCTGAAGCTCCATTCCTCCAGTTCGTGATAGGCGCGGAGGTCTTTGTACAGGGTTTTAAGGTCGAGCAGGTGGGCATCCACCTCGCTCAGGTCGCGCAATGTTGCCGGAGCCCACTGCAAGAAGCGGTCGAGGCTGTCCGCTTCCGGGCCGAGCAGCGCTGCATAGGTCCGGTGCAAGAGGAAGAGCAGTTCCATGGTGTTCCCCTGCGGCAGACCGGCGGTACGCTCGAGGAACTGTCCCACGCCAAGGATCTCGGGGCTCCACAATGGGCCTCCGTTCGCCTCGGACAGATACCTTCGCAGGTGCAGTCCGGCTCGTTTTCCGGGAAGCACCACGGCCACCTTGTCCAGCCGACCAGGGTGCCGTTGAAGCAGAACGTTGGCGAACCGTTGAAGGAAAGGAACTCTCACCGTGGCGGAAGATAGCGCAGGTGTCGCATTGGTACAGGAAGGCTTCCCGGTGTACCGCAGGTTGCATGGCGGAGCCCATCTCTATCGGATCACGGCCTCGGACCGGTTCGATGAGCTGCAGCGGATCGGTGGCCGGTGGGTCTTGCACCATGTGGCGGCCACCGCATATCCCGAATTGGTGCGCGTACATGAGATGCTTGCCGCCAGCGCGCCATACGAGGTCGCGGAAGAGGCTGAATGGACCAGGGCATGGTGTGCGGAGGGTAGGGTGCCATGATCCTGTTGAGCACCGGTCCTTGGGTCCTGCCGAGCGTATCCTGTTGGATGGAAGGGCCGAAGCGACTTTTCGCCCTACCTTTTCGTCCTAACAGGAAAATGGTGCGTGCCCTGCTGATCGGCTTCGCCATGCTGGTATCGACCCAGGCATGGAGCACACATGTGCTCGGTGGGGAGATGTACTACGATAAGCTGGCGGGGAATCAGTACCGGATCACCTTGAAGCTGTACCGCGATTGTGGCCCGGGGAATGCGAACAACACAGGGTTCGATGCCACGGCAACGATCGCCGTGTATGATGGGGCAGGTGCCTTCAACTCGGTGCATTCCCTGCCTTACCCGGGAGAGCATACCATGGAGGTGGAGCTGGAGAGCCCCTGCTTGCAGGCCCCTCCCACGATCTGTGCCACATGGGCGGAGTATGTGAAGGTGATCACGTTACCACCGAATGCTACCGGCTATGTGGTCAGCTATCAACGGTGCTGCCGTACACCCACCACGACGAACCTGGCCACGGGCATGCTACAGGGGCTCACCTGCACCGTGCGGGTCCCGCCGGCAGCGGATGGCCCCAACAGCAGCCCCCGGTTCGCGGCGTTGCCGGCCATCGCACTGTGCATGGGCCAGGATATGGTGGTGGACCATGCGGCCACGGATCCGGATGGCGATCAGCTCGTCTACGATCTTGTAACGCCGTACGCTGGTGGAACGGGGAACGATCCGATGCCCACGGCACCGGCACCGCCATATCCTTCGGTGGTGTGGGCACCGGGCTACAGCGGCGCGTATCCGATGGATGGTGCTCCAGGGCTGGCCATCGACCCTACCACCGGTGCGCTTACCGTGCACCCAACCCTGCTGGGCTCCTTCGCCGTGGCCGTGCGGGTGCAGGAGTTCCGCAATGGCCAGTTGTTGAGCGCGGTGATCCGCGACCTGCGTTTCGATGTGGTGGCGTGCGATGCGTTCATCTCGGCGGTCGTGGCCCCACAGCCACCGGAAGGCCTATGCACCGGCACCACGGTGGTCATGGAGAATGGTAGCGTGAACGGAGCCACCTGGCATTGGGATTTCGGTGTGCCGGGTACCGATGCGGACACCTCATCGCTTCACGAACCCACCTGGACCTACGCGGATACAGGAACCTATGCGATCACCCTGATCGCGAACCCCGGATGGCCCTGTGCGGACACCAACGTGGTGTCCTTCGATGTCCATTACCCGCTCGATCCGCTCTTCATTCGCCCGCCCATCCTCTGTGTTGGTGCACCGGTGGACCTGGTGGTTGAAGGCCGGTTCACCTCGCATGCGACGGTGGCCTGGGCCTTCGGTGCAGAGGCGGATCCCACAGTGGGTACTGGCCATGCGGTCACCACGGCGTTCGGTGCACCCGGGGTGTACCCGGTGTCCGTGGTGGTGCAGGAGTTCGGTTGCGAAGCGGGCCATGTGGATACCGTCGTGGTCCATCCCGAGCTGACCTTGGAGGCCATGGTGGATCCCGAAGGTTGTGTGAACACCGAGTTCGACTTCGTGGCCACGGCAACGGCTTGGACACCGATCACCTACCAATGGGATCTGGGCGATGGAACCACCTCCGCGGAAGCCGTGTTGCAGCATGTTTACACCGCGCCGGGAACGTACCCGGTAACGGTATCGGCCAGTACGGATAGCGGCTGCGTGGGCACCCGGACTTTCACCGTGCCGTCCGGGGTCCAGGTGTACCCCTTGCCCAGGGCGGGTTTCATGGTCGATCCGCAGGAGGTGTCCTTGTTGGATCCCGTGGTCCAGGTGAAGGATCAGGCCGAACAGGCGGTGACATGGGAGTATACCGTGGATGGAGAAGTGTTCCTGGAGCCTTCCTTCACCTACGAGTTCAAGGATGCAGGCTGGTACGAGGTCACCCAGACGGTGATGAGCGGAGCGAATTGCAGGTCTTCGGCCACACGCATGGTCTTTGTTTCCGATCATCTCTTCTATGCGCCAACGGTGTTCACCCCCGATGGTGATGGGTTGAATGATACATTCCTTCCGTTGGTGACCGGGGCGCGTCAATATGAGCTGGTGATCATGGACCGCTGGGGTGTTGAACGGTTCCGCACCACGGATCCCAAGGCCGCGTGGAATGGTGATGGCCTGCCGCAGGGGGTGTACACCTACCTTGTTCGCATCGGGGAATACGGCCCGATGCGCAAGGAGTACAGCGGGCATTTCTCGCTTCTACGTTGATGGTGCCCCGGTGTGGACCATGTCCACGTGCGGGATCCCATCCAGATCATAGGCATCACTCGTGGTGCGGAAGCCGTGTTGTTCGTAGAATGCTTGCAGGTGCTGCTGCGCGGCGAGCGCACAGCGGGGGCTTCCGAATCGGTGTTGAAGGTGGTCGAGCACGATCCGCAGGAGCTCATGACCGAGCCCCTGGCCCCGGTGGTCGGCGCGTACCACCACGCGCCCGATGTGCGGGACCTCGTCACCGGCCGGTGGAATGATCCGTGCATACGCCACAAGGCCCATGTCGGGCTTGCTGCCCAGCAGGTGCAGGGCGTCGAGGTCCAGGTCATCCACGTCGGGGTAGGGGCATCACTTGCCTTGCAGGAACAGGTCAATGGAAATCGCCGCTTCATGGCCCTGTGCAACGGCCGTGATGATGTTCTTCGGACCCAGCGCAGAGTCGCCGCCGAAGAAGATGTCGGGAACGCTGGATTGCAGGGTCTTT
>SSGN01000141.1 GCA_008016945.1 Flavobacteriales bacterium | reverse complement strand
ACCGATGCGAGGAAGCGGTCCTCGCGCGCGCCGATGTGCGTGCGCACCACGCCGATGAACCACAGGAAGGCGATGCCGCCCCAGGCCAGCAGGTCGGTGGCCAGGCGCAAATTTCCGGCCGGGTCGGCCAGCCAGCCGCCGCGCTCGACGATCGAGCCCGGAATGGGGTGCCTTCAAGAAACGGAAAATTCTGTACGTTAAGCCGCCAGCGTCTATCGAAGATTGGTTTTCAGCCAGATCGGGCATAGGGATGACATCAGGCTCGTCACCGAAGCGAGCCGGACGGCGCACCTCCTACTTCCCCCTCACCGCCCGAACGCCGCGCTGCGGAGGGCACAGGCCGAAGTGACCGGTATTCGCCGAGCCTGAGCTGCTTGTCTGCACCCCAGTCGTAGTCCCCCGTCAGGATGATGTGGCCCCAGCCAAGGGGCGACACGTGCGGCAGCAGCGTGTCGTCGATCTGGCGGTGTTTGCGAAGCTCGTTGACGGCCAGGTCAATGTAGACGGTGTTCCACACCGTGATCGCCTGCATCACGAGGTTCAGGCCACTGGCGCGGTTCTGTTGATCCTCGAAAGCCCGGTCTCGCACCTCGCCGAGCCGGTTGAAGAACACCGCGCGGGCCAGTTTGTGCCGCGCCTCGCCCTTGTTTAGGCCGGCGCCGACGCGTCGCCGAAAAGCTGGCTCTCGTAGCCACTTCAGGGTGTGCATTCCCCTTTCGATGCGGCCCATCTCGCGCAGCGCCAGGGCGATGCCGTTCTGCCTCGGGTAGGCCGCGAGCTTGCGCAACAGCAGCGACACCGTCACCGTACCTTGCCCGGTCGAGGCCACCATGCGCTTGATCTCGTCGAATCGTGCCTCGATGGCTTTGACGTTCAGTCCGCCGCCGATGATGGAGGCCAGGGCTGGCCAATCGCTGGCCTTGCCTGGCACGTACAGGCGTTTGTCTTTCAGGTCGGCTATGCGCGGTGCGAAGGTAAACCCGTGCCAGTGGCACATCGCGAACACATGGTCCGTGAAACCGGCGGTGTCGGTGTAGTGCTCTTCGATCTTCAGGTCGGACTCGTGGTACAGCAGCCCGTCCAGCACATGCGTGGCGTCACGGGCCGGCCCGTTGATCACCTTGATGTGGAAGCCAGCGTACTGGTTCGACACATGCGTGTAGAACAAGACGCCCGGCTCGTCGCCATACTTCGGGTTGCGAAAGCCGGACTGCTCGGCGTGGCTGCCCGCCTTGAAGCGCTGGCCGTCGGAGGATGACGTGCTGCCATCACCCCAGTGCTTCGAAAACGGCAACCGATGATGGAAGTTGACCAGCTCGGCCAGGGCCTTGACATAGGTGTCGGTGCGCACATGCCAAGCCACGTGATAGGCCAGCCGCGCCGCCGAGACGCCGGGCGTGGCCTGGGCCATCTTCTCCAAGCCGAGATTGAACGCGTCCGACAGGATGGCGGTCAGCAGCAGCTTCAGGTCTCTGGACGGCTCGCCGGACTTCAGGTGGGTGAACTGCTGCGAAAAATCGATCCAGCCGATCACCTCCTGCAGCAAGTGTGTGATCTTGACCGGCGGCAGCATGCTGTAGACCTGCGCCACCAATGCCTGGGCCTCGGGCGGCGTATCGTCTTCGATGGGCGAAATCTTCAGGCCTCGGCGATCGATCTGCACATCGGGCAGTTCGCCCGCTGCGGCCAGCCGGTTGACCTCGTCGAGCAGTTCCCGCGTCAAGCCCAGGCGTTCGTTCAGGTAGGACTGGGCGTCGAGCGGCACCGGCAACTCGATCGTGCCGTCGGCCAGTTGCTGCTCGAACACCGCTTGTGGCAGCAGGTACTCCTCGAAGTCTTTGAACTGGCGGCTGCCCGCCACCCACACGTCGCCAGAGCGCAGCGCATCCTTCAGTTCGCACAGCGCCGCCATTTCATAGAAGCGTCGGTCGACGCCTTGCCCGGTCTCTACGAAACGATGCCAGCGCACCGGCACAAAAGCCAGGGGCGGATCGGGCGAGATCTTGCGCTCGCCGCGCCGGTTCATCTCGCGCAAGGTGTCGATGGCGTCGATCAGCGGCTGACGCACCGGTGCGGCCCGGAAATCGAAGGTCTCCAGGAACTCCGGGGCGTAACGCCGGACCTGGCCATGATGCTCGACGATCAAGGCCAGCGCGTCGAAGGCTTCGTCGCGAGCCAGGCGGCGGGCCTCTTCGACACTGCGTTCGAAGGCATCCCAAGACATGACCGCCTCGATGGCGGCAAAGGCATCGCCTTCGGCCTCGCGCGCTTCAATCAATGCTTGGCCAACGTCCGCAAGCACCCGCACCTTGGCATTGAGCGATTTGCCGTCGGCGGCGAACCGCTGCGCGTGCTGATGCTTGTCGCGCGAAAAGAACGACCCGAGCAGGCGGTCGTGCAGATCCAGAGCTTGATCGGTAAGCGTGGCCGCTGTGTCCAGGGCGATGGCCACCAGAGTCGCGTGCCGGCGCAGCGGCTCGTGATCCTTGAGCTGGTACACCGCCGATTGAGCGCCCTCGCGCGCCATGCGCAGCAAGCGGTCGGCGTTGACATCGCGGCCGAGTTCAGCGGGCAGACCCAACTCGCGCAAAGACTTCAAGCGGCTGATGTGAGTCAGGATGGATTTCGCGCTGGGTTTGCCCGGCGGCTGGCGCAACCAGGTCAGCGTGGTGATCGGACCGCCTTTGTGCATTTCGAGCAGGCGATCCAAGCCCGCCAGCTGCGACGGGCTCAAGGGTGCCGTCAGGAGCCGGAAAATCCGCCGCTGGGCGCGGGTCTGCACTTCCGCACAGAGGCGTTCCACCGTGCCGACCGCCGGCAGCACGACGCGGCGCCGGCGCATTTCGGTGACCAAGGCTTGCGCCAATGCAAGACCCTGGGCGGACTGCATGGCTATGGGCAGCAGCCAGTGCGACAGGGCGCGGTGCTCGTGCAGGTTCAGCGCGCGCAGCCCGAGATACCGCGTCGCGGAAATCGCATGCTCGCGGCGAGTCTCGTCGCGCTGCGCGTACTGCGCCCAGTCCGAAGGCAACGCCTTGAGCTGGGCCACCATGGTTGCCAACAGCGGCGCATGGGGCTCTTCATCACGGGATATGGGACGACCGGGAAAGCGCAGGTAGGCCAGTTGTACCGCTACGCCCAGGCGGTTGTGCGTGCCGCGATGGGCTTTGACGAAAGCGTGGTCGGCTTCGCTCAAGGTGTACAGACGGATCAACTCCGCCGTGTCGGTCGGAAAGCTCAGCAACTGCTCGCGCTGGGCCGGCGTCAGCAGCTCTCGACGTGGCATTTGCCTGCATTGTCCCTATCGCGCTTGCATGGGGGCGGCAGCGATGGTTCGAGGGGCAATCGTGGGCGCTTGCCCCATCGCTGTGATTTGCGAAGCGGCCCCTTGGCGCAACTTGCACGCTTCTCTGGTGCACCAGCGAGCCCGTCGGCTTCGTCGCTTTACGCGCCCGCGTGGAGCACCGTGCTGGCCGACGTACGAGGGCTCCTTGTCGGCAGCTTCGCGGTCATCAGGAGAGGCCGCGCGTCCGGTCACTTTCGGCCAATGGCGCATTGGCCGCCTACCGGACGCCGCGCGACCCCACGACATCAGCCAGAAGCGCATCCTCAACGGCCTGTTCAGCGTGCTGCGGGATCCGGCACTGTGCACCCCCGCGGCCAGCCACTCGCGGCGCCCAAAGGATCAGTTTCCGTGGCTGTCAGTCGCCAGGCTCTTCTTGGTGAAGAGGTAGTCCTTCAGCTCGACCGAGAAGCGCTTGTCGTTGCGGCGGATCCACTCCAGCACCATGGCCGCATGCTCTTTCTCCTCGTCGCGGTTGTGTTCGAGGATCTTCTTCAGCACCGGGTCCTTGCATGCTGCGGCGCGTTGGTTGTACCAGTCCACCGCCTCCAATTCCTCCATGAGCGACACGATTGCTCGGTGCATATCGCGGATCTCATCGGAGAGCTCGCCTACTGGTTCGTGGTAGCCATCGCTTGCCATCTTGAGTCTCCTGTCGTAAAGGGGGTTTCGCGTTGAACGATTGAGCGGCCAAAAAAAGGGAGTTGCAGCTCGCTCTCACCGCTGTGCGCCCTCGCGCAGCGCCGTGATGCGATTGAACACCGGTGCATCCGGTCGGTGCTCGACCCGGTCGCTGACGAAGTAGCCCACCCGCTCGATCTGCAGATGCTGCTCGGCCGCAACGCGGGCCATCGAAGGCTCGGCATAGCCACGCAGGACGCGCCGGCTTTGCGGCTGGAGTTGGCTTCGGAAATCGATGCAGTCGGAATCATCGGGCCGCGCGCTCGCAAACAGGTGATCGAACAGCCGCCACTCGACGGCCACCGCCTCGTGCGCACCGACCCAGGTGACGGTGCCCTTGACCTTGACCTCGCCGGCACCGGGCGTGCCGCTCTTGGTGCCCGGCACGATCCGCGCCTGCACGTCGGCGACCGCGCCGTCGCTGGCCTGGCGACAGCCGGTGCACTCGACGATCACGCCGTACTTCAGGCGCACGCGCCGTCCCGGCGCCAGGCGGTGGAAGTGCTTGTCCGGCGCGAGGGAAAAGTCCTGCCGGTCGATCCACAAACGCGGCCCGAGCGAGAACGAGCGCTCGCCGAGGTCGGGGCGCCGCGGATGCACCGGCGCCGTGCACGGCTCTGTATCGGCTTGGCCGAAGACCTCGCGCCAGTTGGTCAGCTCCAGCATCAGCGGGTCGAGCACCCCCATGGCCCTCGGCGTGGATGGTTCCAGGTCGTCGCGCAACGCCTGTTCGAGCGCGGCGTACGGCACCCACGCCTCGTGCCGGCTGGCGCCGGTGGCCTCGACGAAGCGGCGCAGCGCGGCGGCTGTGTAGCCGCGCCGGCGCAGGCCGCGAATCGTCGGCATGCGCGGATCGTCCCAGCCCTGCACGTGGCTCTCGTCCACCAGCGCCTTGAGTTTGCGCTTGCTCGTGACCACATGCTCGAGGTTCAGGCGGCCGAACTCGAACTGGCGCGGCGGCGGCGCCTGCACCAGCCCCACTCGCACCAGATGAGCCAGCAACCAGCCGTAGAACGCGCGATGCTCGGCGAACTCCAGCGTGGCGAAGCTGTGCGTGATGTTCTCCAGCGCGTCCTCGATCGGGTGGGCGTAGATGTAGGTGGGGTAGGCGCGCCAGCGTGTGCCCATGCGGTGGTGCGCGGCATGGCGGATGCGGTAGATCGGCGGGTCGCGCATCTGCAGGTTGGGGCTGGCCATGTCGACGAGGGCGCGCAGCACCATCGCGCCGTCTGGGTGGGCGCCATCGAGCATCTCGCGAAAGCGCGCCAGGCTCTCGACGGCTGGCCGATCGCGCCAGACGCTGGGTGTACCCGGCTGGCCGAAGTCACCGCGCGCGGCGCGCAGCGCCTCACCCTGCTGCTCATCGACGTAGGCCAGACCATCGGCGATCAACGCCTCGGCGGCGCGCGCCATGAACTCGAAATGGTCGCTCGCGTGGTACAGGTGCTCCACACCGAAGGCGCGCCAGTCCCAACCGAGCCAGCGCACATCCTCGACGATCGCATCGACGTAGGCCTGGTCTTCCTTTGTCGGGTTGGTGTCGTCCATGCGCAGGTGGCAGGCGCCGCCGAAGGCCTGCGCCAGGCCGAAGTTCAGGCCGATGCTCTTGGCGTGCCCGATGTGCAGATGGCCGTTGGGTTCGGGCGGGAAGCGTAGTCGCACGCGCGCTGGGTCCGGCGGGGCTCCACGGTGATGGGCAGCGTCGCCCGGCGAGCCGGCCCAGCGCCGGCCGGCGTACAGGCCCTCGCGAAGGTCAGCCTCGATCCGTGCGCGCAGGAAACTGGCCGTGCCGGCGGGCGCGCGGGTTTCGTCGCCGTGGTTCATCGGCCCGTCCGCACGTCCGGGCGTCGCCACGCACGCCATCGGCGCGGGCCCGAGGTGGGAACTGGCGATAATTCGGCATTCATTCCGAACTGGCGGCGCCGCCGCGCGATGTCGCACCGCGTCAACGGCCTTGAAGTTCCGCAAGCATGTCCGAGAGCACCCCACCGAGCGACGCCTTTCTGCACCAGTTGCTGCGCTTCGCGCCGACGGCCAAGATGTTCTATTCGGGCACCCTGTGCGGTGTCTCGCCCGACATCGACGGCCTCACGCAGGGTTGCTTGCACCTGCTCAGCCGCGGTGAACTGCTGGTGCACCGGCCGCAGCTCGAGCCGCTGCGCGTCCATGCGCCGAGCGTGGTGCTGCTGCCTCGCCCGCTCGAACACCGGGTCGAAGGCGCCGGCGCTGCCGGCGTGGACCTGATGTGCGCGAAGCTCACTGACATGGCGCCGCCGTTGTCCTTGGTGATTCCGGCGCTCACGGTGATCGACGTGCGCAGTGCTGCGCAATTGCGTCGCCTGCTGGAACTCATGTTCGAGGAGGCCGGACAGAGGGCCTACGGCCACAGCGCTGCGATCGGCAGCCTGCTGCAGTACACGCTGGTCGCGGTGATCCGCCACTTGGTGGGGTCCAACCGGCTCGAAGGCGGCGTGCTCGACGCCATGGCCGACATCAAGCTCAGGCCGGTGCTGGAGGCGCTGCACACCATGCCCGAACTGGCCTGGACGATCGAGACGATGGCCGCACGGTCGAACCTGTCGCGCTCGGCGTTCGCGCAGCGCTTCACCCAGGTGCTCGGCATGGCGCCGCTGGCCTACTTGACCGCGTGGCGGATGAACCTGGCGCGCGAGCTTCTGGAGTCGGGCCTGCCAGTGAAGACGGCTGCGACGCGAGCCGGCTACCAGAGCGTCGCATCGTTCACGCGCGCGTTCGCGCGCGCGAGCGGTGCCGCGCCTGCGGCCTGGCAGCGCATGCGGCTGGGTCCGCGCTGAGCGCGGACTCTTCAGTGCAGCCACGATGATGGCGGCACAGGCGCCGGCCGCAGGACCACCACGCATTCCGCCCGGACGCCGGACAGCGTGACCGCCGGCACTCTGAACAGGCGAAACGCCGGTGCCGGAGCCCCACCGTTCGCAAGCGCACTCAGATCGATGCGCCGTCCTGGCGCGGCGGTGGGCAGCAACGCCGCCGCCTCGTCGTTGACAAAAACGATGATGCCGTGCCGATCGACCAACAGCGCGGGCAGCGGAAGGCTGCGCACCACCCGTTGCAGCGTCTTGGCATCGTCCAAGCGCGATGGTGCGGAGACTCCGGCGGCCTGGAGGATGACAATCTGGTCCATGGTCGTTCCTTCTATTCTGGTTCTGCGCGCGACGGTGCGCCCTTCTCACTTTGGTCGCCCGGAACCCGCGTGACTGTCGCTGTTGACTTTGCCGTGCGTCCGGCAGGCTTGTCGCAGCGTATGAACCAACGCGCTTGCGTACGCGGCACCCAGAGCGACAAAGGGTAGGCCCGGGCACCTCAGCAGCATCCGCGAGGGCACGATCCTGTGCGAGGTGCATCGACCGTCCACTCTGCGAAGCCACCGTCGGCGCGTCACTCACGCGTTCGTCCATCGACCCGCGTGAGCATCGTACCCACGCGATGCCACGCCGCCATTAGCGCGTGCGCCACGATTGCCGCCACCAAGACCTTCGCGATCAATGCGTGCAGGTAGTACAGCTGATGCGCGAGCCAGGTGTCCGGCCGCGACACCAAGTTGTGAATGGGCAGGGGACTGATCAGTTCGAGCCACCGACCGTCCTGGGCCCGAGCCAGCCAGCCCATCGAGCCATCAAAATGCCCAGCGCGGCCAGGGCGTTCTGTGCCAGGGCTGCCAACTGGGCCTCGTCGGCATGTGCGCGCGGCCGCCACGCGATGCCGCGTCGAAGCACCCACAGCAGCAGCAGCACCAAGGCACCGAAGCCCGCCCATCGATGCATGATGAACAGGCTTTCGCGCAACGGTCCGGGGATCGGGGCGCGCCAGTTAAAGGCTGAGAACCCCGTGACGAGGGCCGTGACCGTCAACGCGGCGAAAACGGCGTGAAGGCCACGCGCGCGGCCGGCGCTGTCGCACACAGCGTTCATGCCGAGGGCCCAGCGATCACGCGCATGCATCTGCCGGGGCCCATCGTGATCTGTCAGTGCAAGGTCGACAAGTACTTGATGATGTCGGCTCGCACCTGCGCATCCGGCACGCCAGGGAAGAAGCGACCCATCCGATTGTCCGGAATGAAGTTGCGCGTGTTTTTCAGGTGGTTGTCCAGGTTCTCGGCGGTCCAACTCAAGTCGCTGCTCTTCATCGCGGGCGAGAACTCGTAGCCGGGCAGGCTACCGGCCTTGCGGCCGGCCACGCCGAACAGGCTGGGCCCTGTGCCCTGAACCCCGGAACTCACCGAGTGGCAACCAATGCAACTGCTCTCGAATGCCAACTTGCCCTTGGCCGTGGCCACTTCGTCCGCCACCGGCGACGTCGCTGCGGGCATCGCGGAAACGTTGATGACCTGGCGCGTCTCCCGGTGGCCTGACCCTTCCTGCACCGCCGGCGCTGCCTTTGCAGGCACATTGGCCTGGGCGCGCGGACCGAGCGCGGGATACGCGTACGTATAGACCAAGTCGTTTGCCCTGGCCGGCACGTGGCAGCCAAGGCAGTCAGCCTTGTAGTTCTTGGCAATCTGGCGGGTCTTATCGGCCGGATCGAACTGCGCCCATCCCCAGCCGTCTCCCCACAGCGGACTGCCGGGAAATCGGGTTCTCACATCCTTGACCATCATGAACCAAGTGACCGGCTTGTCCGGCCAATAGGCGCGTCCGGTCGTGTGCGGCGCGCCGATGGTTGTCGTGACTTCCTTGATCAACACCGCGCCGTCCGGGAAGGCACCGCTTTGCCTGAAGTGTCTGACATCGCTCGGACGAGCATAGACCGCATGAATGTCCGCCACGCCGTTTCCGCCGGCCACGGCCCACGCGCCGATGTATACGAAGTCAGCGGGAAAGTCCGGCGGAAAACGAATCCGACCCTGTGCATCGACCAGAGTCGCAAAGGTGTCGGTCGGCGCAGCTTCGCGTGCCGAAACGGATTGCCCAAGAAACAGTATCAGTGCCGCGAGCGCAGCGGTCAGCGCTCGCCGCACCATCCGATCAACCACCATAGGTCTCTTCCGAAAAGTCCAAAGCCGGTTGGAGCGAGGCTTCGCTCCAACCGGGCTGTTGCCCCGTTTCACCCCGATCGATCAACGCGCGATCAATTTCCCGGCAATGTGCTGAGAATCGGCTTGTACAGGTTCACGTAGACCATGTCTTCGTGCGCGTTGGCAATGTGGCAACCCGCGCACTCGCCGATCGGCCGAGCCTTCGCAGCACGCAGATACGGCGGCGCGCTGTGGTTGAAATTGAAGTAGCCCCAGTTCTTCGTCTCTTTGAACCGCTTGCTGTCTTTGACGGACACGTCCAGGCCGTTCACGGCCCCAGGAAAGTAGCCGCGGCCGGAGGACTCTAGGCGCGAGCCGTCGGGGAACTCGGACTTATCGACCAGTTGCAGTTCCTTCACCATCATCGTGCCTTCAGGCCACTTGCCGGTTGCCTGGTAGGCGCTGTACGCGGCAGGCTGGACATACACGTTATGAAACTCAGGGAAGTTGGCCTTCCCGCCATTCAAGCCATGCGGCGTAAACGGCGAGCCGATGAAGACCCAGCGGCGAAAGTCTTTGGGCTGTACGAGGTCACCGGACTTGCCCCACACCGGCGGAAAGTCGATCCGAGGATAGTTGGGATCCTTGGTCGAACCGGTCTTCGGTCCGGCGCCTTCGGCCTGGGGCGCCCATCCAGCGATCGCGAGAGCGACAACCGCTGCGACCGTTGCGCCACCGGAAAACACCCCCATTCGTTTGCTCAACATCTGCGACTCCATTTGTGCTGATGAACCACTGCGGGCCGCAGTCTAGGTTCGCCGCGGCGGGGGCCCGGCTGCGTTGGACTGTTCGCAAACTTTCTTGGACGCTCGCTCTAAGCAAGTTGCAATCGAGCACGCCGATAGCGTGCCTCGGCTATGGTCCCCTACGCATCCGAAACAGCACCAGCACCACCGCGGCCATCGACGCGCACAACGCGCAGAGCACCCAGAAGCCGTGCGGCGTGTCGCTGAAGGGAAGACCCGGCAGGTTGACGCCGAACAGGCTGGTGATGAAGTTCAACGGCAGGAACACCGTGGCAACAGCGGCCAGCACATAAGAGGATCTGTTGAGCTTGCGGTCCTGGATACGGGTCACCTGGGCATTCAGGATGTCGATGCGTTCGCGCAAATTTTGCAACGACTCCAGGAAACGCAACAGACGGTTCAGTTGGTCCTCGAGCCGAATGCGATCGCGTTGGTCGAGCATCGGGATGGACCGGCTGGCGAGCGCCTCCAGCACGGGCCGCTGCGGCGCCAGATGACGCAGGAACCCGGCGATGCGCGCCTGTGAATCAGCCATGTTCGGGCATGCGAGCTCCAATTGATGACCGGCCAGATGCGAGTCGATCTGGTCAACCGCGTCCTCCAGCATCTCGAGCTGCTCGTCCACCTCGTCCAGGTGGACATGGATGAGATCGCAAAGGAACGCTCCCGGCGTGGCCGGCCCGTCGCCGCGCTTGACGCGCATGCCAAGCTCGAGGATCGGGTCCACATCGGCCTCGCGCGTGGTGATCACGCGCGTCGGATCCAGCCACACCCGCATCGACACCATGTCCTCGGGGCGAGCCATCTCCTCGCCCTTCAGGTGCATGGCCTTTAGAAGCAACATCAGGCCGTCGCCCTGTACGCGCAGCCGCGAGCGCGTGTCCTCCTCGATCATGGCTTCGACGACGAGGTCATTTAGTTCGGCGTCGTTCTTCAGGTAGGTGCCAGTCTCGGCATGCCGGATGCACATGTGCAGCCAGTCCGCCCCGTCGCTCAAGCGAAGCAGGTGGAGAAAGCCGGGGGAATCTGCCGCGTTACGCATGATGGTCGTTGACTCCTTGTGCACTGGTCCGCCGACGTCGATTTTGCCGCGCAGGCGACACACTTATCGCGCGTGTGTGCCAATGAGGTCGCGCGTGCGGCAGCACCGGACTTGGCCGTCCAGCGTTAGACGTTCTGCAAATGACTTCGGACGCTCTCGCAAAGGGCAAGGACGTTGAGCGCATTGATGGCTCCGGCTTCATGCACAGAAGGCACACAATGAGCGCCATGCAACGCCACAATGAAGTTCCGGCGGCTCGCCTGTTGACACGGGTCCGCCAGTGCACGATTTGCGCAGCGCATCTGCCGCTGGGGCCACGGCCCGTGCTGCAACTGCATCCCGCGGCACGCATCCTCATCGCCGGCCAGGCGCCAGGGCGCAAGGTGCATGACAGCGGCGTGCCGTTCGACGATGCCAGCGGGGACCGTTTGCGCCATTGGCTGGGCTTGGATCGGCCCACCTTCTACGACGCCCGGCGCGTGGCCATCCTGCCGATGGGTTTCTGCTATCCCGGTACCGGAAGTTCTGGCGATCTGCCTCCGCGTCCTGAGTGCGCCCCCACCTGGCGAGAGCCGCTGCTCGCCTTGCTGCCGGCGCGACGTTTGACGATCGTGATCGGTGCCTATGCCCTGGGCTATCACCTGCCGTCCGAGCGATCTGGCGTCACGTCGGCCGTGCTGAATTGGCGCGAGCACTGGCCAGCATTGGCGGTGTTGCCGCATCCGAGCGGGCGCAACAACATCTGGCTCAAGCGCAACGCCTGGTTCGAGGCTGAACTCGTCCCAGTGCTGCGCAAGCGCGTCGCCGAGGTGCTGGCGCGCGAGTGAAGCGGCCGCACCAGGTTTCTTCACCACCGCGCTCGCCTCGCTGCACGAGGTGCTGGACGATCGGCGAATCAGACCGGACGATCAGCACGATTGCTCTGACTGAATTCGCCGCAACATCTGCTGCTCGGCCGAGCCTTGCGGCCTTGGAAGACCTGCGCGATACCGATGCCGCCCCAGTCAGGTACTGCGCGAAACCGTGAACCCCGGGGCGAGAAGGACCGAACGTGAGCACGAACGAAACCGCGATCCTGGCCGGCGGATGTTTCTGGGGCATGCAGGATCTCGTGCGCAAGCTGCCCGGCGTGGTCAGCACGCGCGTGGGCTACAGCGGCGGCGATGTCGTCAACGCCACCTACCGCAACCACGGCACGCATGCCGAGGCCTTGGAGGTGGTGTTCGAGCCCGCCAAGCTGAGCTTCCGCCAGTTGCTGGAGTTCGTCTTCCAGATCCACGATCCGAGCACGCCCAACCGCCAAGGCAACGACCGCGGCGGTTCGTACCGGTCGGGCATCTACTACACCACGCCCGAGCAGCATCGCGCAGCGCTCGAGGTGATCGGCGAGGTCGATGCCTCCGGTCTGTGGCCGGGCAAGGTGGTCACCGAGGTCAAGCCGGCGGGCGCGTTCTGGCAGGCAGAACCGGAACACCAGGACTACTTGGAACGCAAGCCGAACGGCTACACCTGCCATTACGTCCGCCCAAAATGGAAGCTGCCTGCCAAGGCAGCCGAGCGATCGTAGCTTCAGCCCATCAACGCGAAGGAAACCATGTTCGACTCATCCCGAACCGTGCCGGCCCCGCCACTGCGTGTCTCGCGCTGGATCGACGCCGAAGGCCATCCATCGGCGCCGCTGAAGCTGACCGATCTCGGCGAGGGCTTCAAGGTGATCTATTGCTTCCAGCACTGGTGCCCTGGCTGCCACAGCCATGGGTTTCCGACGCTGAAGACCCTGGTCAACAAGCTCAGCGGGCATGGTTTCGGCTTCGCAGCCGTGCAGACGGTCTTCGAAGGCGCACAGACCAACACCTTCGAGCGCCTGCGCGAGAACCAGGAGCGCTACGGCCTGGCCATTCCCTTTGGCCATGACGCGGCCGAGGGTCGTTATCCGACGGTGATGGCCGACTACCGCACGCGCGGAACGCCGTGGTTCATCGTGCTGGACCCGATGGGAGAGGTGTTGCACAGCGACTTCCGCCTCGATGCGGATGCGCTCGTTCGTGCCTTCGGCCGAGACCACGCCGTGGCGCGCGCGGCCTGACGGCCGATGCGCATGGCAAGCGACGGGACGCTCCACATGGACACGGTCTTGAAGCAAGCACTGGGCAACGCCGGTACGCCGGCGCCGGCCGGCCCGCCGGGCTTTGCGTTCGACAACACCTACGCGCGCGACCTCGAAGGCCTGTACGTGCCCTGGAAGCCCGCAGGCTCGCCGGCCCCCAGACTGCTGGAACTCAACGCCGACTTGGCAGACGAGCTTGGGCTCGATGCCCGGACCCTGGCAGGCCCGAACGGGTTGGCTGTGTTCGCCGGCAACGCGGTGCCCGAGGGCGCGCAGCCACTGGCCCAGGCCTACGCCGGGCACCAGTTCGGCGGCTTCTCGCCGCAGCTGGGCGACGGCCGCGCGCTGTTGCTGGGCGAGGTGATCGATCGCCGGGGGCGCCGCCGTGACCTGGCGCTCAAGGGCTCGGGCCGCACCCCGTTCTCGCGCGGCGGCGACGGCCTGGCCGCCGTAGGCCCCGTGCTGCGCGAGTACCTAATGGGCGAAGCGATGCACGCGTTGGGCGTGCCGACCACGCGCGCGCTGGCCGCCGTGGCCACCGGCGATTCGGTGCGGCGCGAGACGCCGCTGCCCGGCGCCATCCTGACGCGCGTGGCGGCCAGCCACCTGCGCGTGGGCACCTTCGAATTCTTCGCCGCGCGCAGTGACGCCGCACTGCTGCGGCGGCTGGCCGACTACGCCATCGCCCGCCACGACCCGGAACTCCGCGCCGCGCCCGAGCGCTCGCTGCGTCTGCTGCAAGCGGTGGTGGAGCGCCAGGCGCGCCTGGTCGCGCAGTGGATGGGCTTCGGCTTTATCCATGGCGTGATGAACACCGACAACATGACCCTCTCGGGCGAGACGATCGACTACGGCCCGTGCGCCTTTGTCGAGCACTACGACCCGGCGGCCGTGTTCAGCTCCATCGACGAGCAAGGACGCTATGCCTTCGGCAACCAGCCTCGCATCGCGCAGTGGAACCTGGCACGGTTGGCCGAATCGTTGCTGCCGCTCATCGAGGCCGAAGGCTCCGGCAGCGCAGCGGTCGAACAGGCAACAGAGGTCGTCGAGGGCTTTGCGGACCGCTTTCAGGCCCACTGGCTGGCTTCGCTGCGGGCCAAGTTGGGGTTGTCCGCATCCGCCGAAACGACAGACCAGGCGCTGGGCGACGACTACCTCGAGTTGTTGCGGCAGCACCGGATCGATTTCACGCTGGGCTTTCGCCGCCTGATCGACACGGCCGAAGGCGACCTCGAGCCGCTGCGGGCGCTCTTCCCCGACAGCGTTCCCGCACTGGACGCCTGGCTCCAACGCTGGCTGGCCCGTGCAGCCGCCGACCCGGCTGGCCTGCCAGAGCGCACCGCCGCGATGCGGCGGGCCAACCCCATCTACCTCCCGCGCCATCACCGGGTGGAGGCGGCGCTGTCCGAGGCCGCCGAGCACGGCGAATTGGGGCCGTTTCGCGCGCTGCTGGCGATCGTCCGGCGTCCTTTCGACGAACGTGCCGACGATGCCGCCTTCGCGGAGCCTGCGCCGGCAGCGCAGACGGCCTGCTACCGCACCTATTGCGGGACCTGAGGCGGCCGACAGGACATCCATCGCGACGACCCAGCAAAGAGGAAACCCACGTGAGTTCCGAATCCTTGCATGCCGGCATCCTGGACGACATCGCGCCCGAGTTGGGCGTCATACGCTGGATCGACGCCTCCGGCCAGCCGCTGGCCGACTACGGACTGCACAAGATGCCAGGACGCTACAAGCTGATCTTCTGCTTCCAGGACGCCTGCCCGGGCTGCCACCGCAGTGGCTTTCCGACGCTGACGCGCGTGGTCGAGGCATTCAGGGGTTCGACCTTCGTCAGCTTCGCGGTCGTGCAAACCGTCTTCGAAGACTTCGAAGAGAACACCTACGAGCGCATGCTCGCCACGCAGCGCAGGTATGCGCTGCCGCTGCCTTTTGGCCATGATGCGGGCGAGGGCCGTGAAGGCGCCGGCTCGGTGTTGATGCAGCGCTACCGCAGTGGCGGCACGCCTTGGTTCATCCTGATCGATCCAAGTGGGGTCGTTGTCTTCAACCAGTTCCATGTCGATGCCCAGCAGCTCATCACTGCGCTGAAGAAAGCCGAGCAAATGCCTCCTGCAGCCCCCTCCGATCCGAACGTGCTCGACTGGCGCGGCGTCCTCCAACTCGCGCGCGACGGCAACCCGGCGCCGCCACGCAGGCTCGAGCTGACCGAGGCGCAGTGGCGCGAGCGCCTCACGCCCGAGCAGTTCCAGATCACCCGGTTGAAGGGCACCGAGCGCGCGCACAGCTCGGCTCTGTGCAAGCTGTTCGAGCCGGGCCGCTATGCCTGCACCTGCTGCGGCACCGAGCTGTTCGACGCCGCGACCAAGTTCGACAGCAAGAGCGGATGGCCGAGCTTCACGCAGGCGCTGGCGCCGGGCCTGGTGGCCTACCACGCCGATCGCAGCCACGGCATGAGCCGTATCGAGACCACCTGCAACGTCTGCGATGCGCACCTCGGCCACGTCTTCCCCGACGGGCCGGTGCCGAGCGGCTTGCGCTACTGCATCAATGCGGTGTCGCTGGAAAAACGCAGCGAGCAGGTGACCTGAAGTGACCAGCCAGAAGGTTGAATTTGCCGGTTCCACCCAGGCCAAACTGGCCGGGGTGCTGGAGCTGCCTGAACATCGCAGGGCCCAGGCCTACGCGGTATTCGCGCACTGCTTCACCTGCGGCAAGAACAGCCTGGCCGCGGTACGCATCAGCCGAGCGCTGGCCGAGCGCGGCATTGCGACGCTTCGCTTTGACTTCACCGGCCTGGGCGACAGCGAGGGCGAACTGGGCAATGCCGGTTTTGCTGCCAATGTGGCCGACCTGGTGGCCGCGGTGCACTGGTTGGACGCCACCCATGGGCAGCCGACGTTGTTGGTGGGACACAGCCTGGGCGGCACCGCGGCATTGTTGGCGGCGCACCAGCTGACCAAGGTGAAGGCGGTGTGCACGATCGGTGCGCCCAGCACCGCCAACCACGTCCTGCAGCATCTGATGGTCAACCGTCCGGTTGGCGACACCACCCTGACCGCCACCATCGGTGGACGAACTTTCCCCATTTGGCCGTCGTTCATCGAGGAGCTGCGGCGCGCGGACGAAGGCGGCGTGTCCGCTGGCCCGGGCCAGGCGCAGCTGGTGCTGCATTCGTCGCAGGACGCTGTCGTCGCACCGGAGGAAGGCTGGCGTCTGTTCGATGCCGCTGACCCACGCACGCGCAGCTTCGTCAACCTGGAAGGCGCCGATCACCTGCTCAGCCAAGCCGCTGACGCCGCCTACGCGGCCGATCTGATCGCGGCCTGGGGTGCGCGATACCTATTCGACAGCGCGGCCCGCAAGGATGACGCTCCAGTCGATCTGCGCGACGGCGAGGTTTGGATCGGCGAGCACGACCATGTCTTCTGGCGCGCCATGCGCGCAGGAGCCCACCACCTCGACGCCGACGAGCCGCTGGGCGTAGGCGGCGGTGCGCGTGGCCCCACGCCCTACGATCTGCTGCTCATGGCCCTGGGTGCCTGTACGTCGATGACGCTTCGTCGGTACGCGCTGCGCAAGGGCTATGCGCTGAGCGACGTGCAGGTGCGCCTGGAGCACGAACGCATCCATGCCCAGGACTGCGCCGAGTGCGGGGACCGAGAAGGCAAGGTCGAGCGCATCACCCGCGTGCTGCAGCTGCACGGGCCGCTCAGCCAGGAGCAGCGCGCCGACCTTGTGCGCATCGCCGACCGTTGCCCGGTCCACCGCACGCTGGAGAACCAGCCGCTCATCGTGACGCGGCTGGCCCATGACGATTGACCCTATCCCAACCCACTGCGGACGACTGAAATGAAAGCCATCTGGAACGGCGCGGTGATCGCGCAAAGCGACGATATCGTCGAGGTCGAAGGCAACGCCTATTTCCCCCTGAGTTCGCTGGACCGACAGTACGTCGTCGACAGCGCCACGCACACCATGTGCCCCTGGAAGGGGCGGGCCAGCTACTACAGCATTCGGGTTGGCGACAAGATCAACACCGACGCTGCTTGGACCTACCCGCAACCCAAGCCCGGCGCCGAAGCCGTGGTGGGTCGAGTGGCGTTCTGGCGCGGCGTGCAGGTGCGGCCATGACTGTCACCGAGAGCTTCGACACGATTGTGCTCGGTGCGGGGCAGGCCGGCCCGTTCCTGGCCGCCAAGCTCGTTGGCCAAGGGCGCCGCGTGGCGCTGATCGAGTCGCGCGAGCTCGGCGGCACCTGCGTCAACCGCGGCTGCACGCCCACCAAGACCTTGCGCAAGTCCGCTCGCGTGGCCTACTTGGCGCGGCGTGCCGCCGAGTTCGGTGTGAACGTAGGCAAGGTCGAGATTGATTTCGGCGCGGCCATGCGGCGCATGCACCAGCGAGTGGAGCAGTCGCGCGCCGGGCTACAGGCCTGGCT
Organism: Flavobacteriales bacterium; assembly: GCA_008016945.1. Next base: position 7,820 of record SSGN01000141.1, on the reverse strand, counting down.
CGGTGGCCTGGAGGGTCTGGACATCGTGCGTGCCCATGGCCGCCTGGCCGGACGCGACGGCGAGCAGTTTCTTGTCAAGGCCGGCGAGCGCACGCTGCGTGCGCCAAACGTGGTGCTCAACACCGGCACGCGGCCCCTCATTCCACCGATCCCGGGCCTGAGCGGGCAACCGCACCTGGACAACGAAAGCCTGCTGCAGCTGAGCGAACTGCCGCGCAAGCTGGTCATCATCGGCGGCGGCTACATCAGTTTGGAGATGGCGCAGATCTTCCGCCGGCTGGGCAGCCAGGTGGCGATCGTCGAGACAGGGCCCCGCCTGACCGCGCGGGAGGATGCCGATGTCTCGATTGCGGTGGCCGACATGCTGCGCGCCGAGGGCATCGACATCTTCACCGGTCAGACGATCAATGCGGTGCGCCCCGGTGAAACCGAAGGCGGCGCCTGCGTGGAGTTGGCCGACGGTCGCGTCATCGGCGGCAGCCACCTGCTGGTGGCCACCGGACGCGCACCCAACACCGACGACCTGGGCCTGGACACGGTGGGCTTGGCCACCAACGCACGCCGCTACATCGCCACCAACGACCGGCTCGAGACCGCCATACCGGGCATCTGGGCGTTGGGTGACATCAACCAGCGCGGCGCTTTCACCCACACCAGCTACCACGATCACGACATCGTCGCCGACAACCTGGCCGGCGCGCAGCGCAGTGCCGATGCGCGCACCCCCATCTACGCAATGTTCACTGATCCGCCGCTGGCGCATGTGGGCCTCCACGAGGCCGACGCCAAGCGCCTGGTGGCGCAGGGCCGGCGTATCTCGCAGGCGGTGCACCGCATGGCCGACGTGAGCCGCGCCAAGGAAGAAAGCGAGACCGCGGGACTCATCAAGCTCTTGATCGACGAGGACAGTGGCCAATTCCTGGGCGCCACCGTCTTCGGCATCGAAGGCGACGAGGTCATCCAGGCCCTGGGCCTGGTGATGGCCAGCGGCGGTACCTGGCGCACGGTGCGCGAAGCGCTGCCGGTGCATCCGACGGTCACCGAGTTCTTGCCCACCATCATCGAGCGCCGCAAACCGCTGGCAGCCCACTGAGACCCCGGAGGCCGCAACATGCCCATCAACCGTTCATTCGGTGGCCGCAACCGAGGCGCCGACAACCACGGCGGCCGCCTCCCACCTGGGCAGTCGCTCACCGACGGCTTCCCGGTGCTCACTGCCGGGCCAACGCCGCGCACTCCCAGCAGCGCCGACTGGGGCCTGACCATCAAGATCGGCCCCAAGCCGGTGCGCACCTTCAGCTGGGAGGAATTCCATCAGCTGCCACAGACCGAACAGGTGGTCGACATCCACTGCGTCACCACCTGGTCGAAGTTCGACACGCGCTGGCGCGGCGTGAGCATCGACGATCTGCTGGTCGCTGCCGGCTTCCAACAAGCGCCCACACCCTGGGTCCTGGCGCACTCGCTTGACGGCTATTCCACCAATGTGCCGCTGGCCGACCTGGCCGGCGGACGGGCCATGGTGGCGACGTACTACGACGGCAAGCCCCTGCCCACGGAGCACGGCGGCCCGGCGCGGCTGCTGGTGCCGCACCTGTACTTCTGGAAGTCCGCCAAGTGGGTGAACGCATTGCAGTTCACCGCCAAGGACGAGGCCGGCTTCTGGGAACTGCGCGGCTACCACATGCGCGGCGATCCATTCAAGGAAGAGCGCTATGGCTGAGGCTGGCGCGGCGCCTGCCCATCGCGCGCAGTGGCAGCGCGCGACGATCGAGGCGCTGCAGGACATCACGCCGCGCATCAAGCGCGTGGTGCTGCGCCCCGAGCACTGGCACCGGCCGCTGGCCGGGCAGCACCTGGACATCCGCCTTACGGCCGATGACGGCTATCAGGCGCAGCGCAGCTATTCACTGTTGTCGCCGCCCGAGCGCGAGGGTGTGTACGAACTGGGCATCGAGCGCCTGCCCGATGGCGAAGTCTCGCCCTGGTTTCACGATGCCGCGCAGGTGGGAGAAGCGATCGAGGTGCTGGGCCCGGTGGGAGGGCACTTCGTCTGGCGCGCCGAGCAGGCGCAGCCGGCCCTGCTGGTCGGCGGCGGCTCCGGCCTGGTGCCGCTTGTGGCGATGGCCGAACACCACGCCCTCGCCCGGCCCGCGGCGCCTATGGTGCTGGTGGCCGGCGTGCGTGCGCTGGCCGATGTCGTGCGGTGGTCCGAACTGCAGCGCTGGGAGGCGCAGGGCCACGGGTTTGCGTGCCGCCTGGCGCTGTCGCGCGAGGCCTGCGCGCCCAGGCCGCAGGACCATGCCGGCCGGCTGCGCGAGGCCGATCTGGCCGCCGCGATGCAGTTTCTCGCCGACCGCGCCGCGCAGTCGGCCGCGGTCTACGTATGCGGCCGCAATGCCTTCGTCGAAACCGTGGTCAGCCTGTTGCGGACTTTGGGCGTGCCGGACAACTCGGTGCGCACCGAACGCTTTGGCGGCTGAGCTCCTTTCCACCTCATCCCTCGTTGACGCAAGCCACTTCAATGCCTGCCCTGACTCCCGAGCAGATCCTTCTGCAGCAATACCGCAGCGTGCGTGCACGCACCGAGAAGCTGTGTGCGCCCCTGGCCACCGAAGACCATGTGCCGCAGCCCATGGCCGAGGTCAGTCCGCCCAAGTGGCATCTCGGGCACAGCGCATGGTTCTTCGAGCACTTCGTGCTCATGCCGCACCACGATGGCTTTGAGCCGTTCGATGCCGGCTATGGCTACGTGTTCAACAGCTACTACGAGGCCATCGGCGAGCGCGTTGCGCGCCCTGAACGCGGGCACCTGAGCCGCCCCTCGGTGGCCGAGGTGCTGGCCTATCGGGCGCATGTGGACACCGGCATCGGCAAATTGCTCGAACAGCCACCGTCCCCTGACGTGCAGGTTCTGATCGAACTGGGCCTGCATCATGAGCAGCAGCACCAGGAGCTGCTCGTCACCGACATCAAGGCGATCCTGGGCCTCAACCCGCTGCGGCCGGCCTACGGCGATGCCAAGCCTGGCGCGCTGGACCTCAGCGCCGAACATGACGGCACCTGCCCGCCCCTGGACGACTGGCTCGACATCTCGGGCGGCACGGTCGAAGTCGGCCATGGCGGGCGCGGCTTCGCGTACGACAACGAGTCGCCGCGCCATGCCGTGATCGTGCCCGCGCATCAGCTGCGCCACGCGCTGGTGACCAACGCCGAATACGAAGCGTTCGTGGCCGACGGTGGCTACGACAAGCCTTCGCTTTGGCTGTCCGAAGGTTGGGACTGGGTGCGTGCGCATGGGGTGCGCTCGCCGATGTACTGGCAACGCGACGGCAGCGGGCGCTGGCAGCACTACACGCTGATGGGCGTGCAGGCGCTGGAGAAGACGGCGCCCGTCACGCACGTGAGCTACTACGAGGCCGACGCGTTCTGCCGATGGGCCGGCTGGCGCCTGCCCACCGAGTTCGAGTGGGAAGCCGGTGCGGCCAAGCTGGGTTGGGGGCGGCGCTGGGAATGGACCCAAAGCGCCTACCTGCCTTATCCCGGCTACCGCCCCGGGGTCGGTGCGTTGGGCGAATACAACGGCAAATTCATGGTCAACCAGCAGGTGCTCCGCGGCTCCTCGTTCGCCACCGCACCTGGTCATGCGCGGCTGAGCTACCGCAACTTCTTCCACACGCCGCTGCGCTGGCAGTACACGGGCATCCGACCGGCGCGAGACGCCGACAAGCAGGCATGACACCTGAACTGCATAACCTGGCGCAGCATGTGCTGCATGGCCTGAGCGCGCCGCAGAAGGCGTTGTCGTCGGCATGGTTCTATGACGACGAAGGTTCGCGCCTCTTTCAGCGCATCATGACGCTGCCCGAGTACTACCTGACACGGGCCGAGCATGCTCTGCTGCGCGAGCGGGTTGACGAGCTGCTGCGGTGGATCGACCCTGACCACCGTCCGCTCGACCTGATCGAGCTGGGCAGCGGTGACGGTGAGAAGGCCGTCACCCTGTGCCGCGCGCTGCACGCGCGCCACGTCGACAGCACGTTCCGCCCGATCGACGTTTCCGCGCATGCGCTGGCAGAGTTGAGCCGCCGCTTCGACGAGCACTTGCCGCGCATGGCACTCAAGCCCGTTCTTGGTGACTACCTCGCCCGGTGGCCAGAACGCTCGCCCGAACGGCACCAAGTCGTCATGCTGCTCGGGAGCAACCTGGGTAATTTCGATCAAGTCGGCGCGTGCGCGTTGTTGCGACGCATCCGCACGCAGCTCCGCTCAGGCGACGTGCTGCTGCTGGGCCTGGATCTCGTCAAGGACCCGCGCGTCATCCACGCCGCCTACGACGATTCGCGGGGCGTGACGGCCGAGTTCAACTTGAACCTCTTGCGGCGCTTGAACCGCGAGCTGGGCATGAACTTCGACACCGGCCGCTTCAGCCACTTCGCCAGCTACTGCCCGCTGCAGGCCGTGATGCGCAGCTTCCTGATCAGCCACGTGACCCAGGTCGTGCACTCCACGGTGCTGGATCGCGAGTTCACATTCGCTCCAGGCGAGACCCTGCACACCGAGCAGTCGCAGAAATACAGCCCCGAGTCGATCGCGGAACTGGCCGAGCTTTCGGGCTTCGCCCATACGCATCTGATCACGGGCAGCGAGCCCCGCTATGCCCTGGCCATTTGGCATCGACCACAGGACGCAAGCTGAGCCTGCTTGCCGATCCCGTCGCAACCCTCTCGATAGAAAGCCCACGCCATGAGTGACAAGATCCACCTGAAGAACACGATGCTTACGCTGCGCGCCGAGCAACTGCGTTATGCGCAAGCGGCCTATGCGCAATACCTGGCAGGTGCCGCGGGCCGCCGTGACGAACCCAGTGAGCCCGATGCGTCGGCACAGGCGCACGTGAGCGGCACTTTGGCGCAGTCCTTCGAATGCCCGCTCCACGACCACGAGGAGGCGTTGGCAACGCTTCGCGGTATCGATTTCGGCCCCAAGAACGAAGTTGGACCCGGGGCGGCGGTGCGCCTGGATGGCCGCTGGTTCGTCGTCGCAGTGGCCACCAACGCCTTCGATTGCGCGGGTCGTACCTTCATGGGCATCTCGACGCAGGCGCCCATCTACGCTGCGATCGCAGGTGCCGCTGCGGGCGATCTGGTTGACTTCCGCGGGCGCCAGCTCTCGGTCGAGTCGGTTGAATGATTTCCAGGCGCCCGTGCGGCAACCCAGATGATCGGCCTTCGTGATCTGGTCGTCCGATTCACCTCCATTGGACGGGTCGAAGCGATCGTGCTGCGACCGTCCCGTCGAGGGCCCGCGGTATTCGCCCAGCAGGCGCTCGCGGAGCCCGGCCGAGGCCTGACGGGCGATCACCGTTCGCAGCGCTTGCGCACCGACGAAGTGGGCACGCAACGCGAGATCACGCTGATCCAGCACGAGCACCTGCCGCTGATCGCGGCCTGGTGCGGACTGAGTCACGTTGACCCGCGTGGGCTGCGGCGCAACCTCGTCGTGTCCGGCGTTAACCTGATTGCCGGGCACGCGCTCTTCGCAGACTTGGCGCTGGTGTGGCGTGTCGGCCAAGAAGTCCGGATCGAGATCACCGGCGCCTGCGCGCCGTGTTCACGCATGGAGGCTGAGCTCGGCCCGGGCGGATACAACACGCTGCGTGGGCACGGCGGCGTCACCGCGCGCTTGATCCGCGGCGGCCCGGTGCGCGTCGGCGACGCGTTCGAGTTCGATCACGCCGAATCTCGACCCGGCTGAGGGGGTTGCGGATCCTGGAATCGCTGGCATTGCACGAAGGATTCACCGGGGGGGGGCTTCCCGCCATGAATCCCGGCTCACTTGAGCTGCTGGTAAGCAAGGCCTTGTTCGCCAGAATCGCCGTCTCAGAACACAGCTATTACGATAAGGATTATTATCGACTGATGCTCATCAACCAGCGAAACTGGGCTCCGTGAAAACGCGCCAGTCTTCGAGTTCGAGCGGCGGTGACCCGGCAAGCCTGCCGGACGCCGACTCCCTCGCGGCCCTGCGCGCCTGGTACGAGGGAATCCCAGCGCGCGAAGCGGTAGCGCTCTACCTGGGCCAGCGCAAGGCGGACGGTGTGTCTTCCCGCGGCATCTTGAGTCGTGTACGCGGGCAGCTGGTCGCTTGCGCACGCAGGCTGCATCGCGAAGACTTGGCCTCGCTGTTTGTTCATGCGGAGTCCGAGCGGGCCACTCGCGCAAGGGCGGTCGCGAAGGCGATCGCACTGCTGCCGACCCTGGTGCCCCCGGTGCCACTGATCGGTGACGACGTTGCCCAATGGTTGCCACCCCGCGCCGCTCAGGCGTTACATGCGCATGGCATCAAGACCTTGGCGGCACTGACTGTTCGCATCCCGCGCCGGCGCCGGTGGTGGGTGAGCATTCCGGGGCTCGGCGCTGCCAGTGCTCGACACATCGAGGCCTTTTTTGCGGCGCATCCGCAGCTGACCGAGCGCGCCCGGGCGCTGGTCGTCGTCGACGCGCCGGAAGACGTCGTGCCGTGGGAGCGGATCGTTGTGCCGAACGAGGTCGACGGTTCGCGAGGCACCTTCCGCGCACCGCGGGCGACGTGCACGCTGAGCGCGAACAACGACTACGACGCGGTGCATGCCTGGCTGGCGCTGCACGAATCGCCGGCGACGCAGCGCGCCTACCGCAAGGAAGCCGAGCGGCTGATCCTGTGGGCCGTCCTCGAGCGCGGTCGCGCGCTTTCATCGTTGACCACCGAGGACGGGGTGGTCTACCGCGCTTTCCTGCGCCAGCCTGCGCCGCGCGCACGCTGGGTGGGACCGTCGCGGCCGCGGTCCTCGCCCGAGTGGAAACCCTTCGCCGGCGGGCTGTCGGCACGCTCCGCTGCATACGCCTTGACCGTGCTGGGGGCCCTGTACCGCTGGCTGATGCAGCAGCGCTATGTGCTCGCCAACCCTTTTGCCGGCATCAAAGTGCGCGGCGCAACGCGCGCGCCGTCGCTGGCGGCGACTCGCGCGTTCTCGGATGCCGAGTGGAACCTGATCCGCACCGTGGCCGATGGCCTGGAGTGGTCCTACGGTTGGGAGGCCATGGCAGCGCAGCGCCTGCGCTTCTTGCTCGACTTCGCCTATGGCACCGGTTTGCGCGCCAGCGAACTGGTCGGGGCCAAGTTGCGGCAGATCGAAACCGACGAGCACGGTGACCACTGGCTGCATGTCATCGGCAAGGGCAGCAAGGCGGGCAAGGTGACGCTGCCGCCGCTCGCGTGGGGTGCCTTGCTTCGGTACCTGGCACAACGCCGACTACCGACCACGTCGTCACGCTGGAAACCTGACACGCCCTTGCTGGGCTCGCTCGATCAAGACAGCGACGCCGGCATAACGTCAGCGCGGTTGTGGAACATCGTCAGGCGGTTCTTCGCCACGGCTGCCGAGGTGATCGGCCAAAGCAATCCGGCCACCGTCGACAAACTGCTCCGAGCCAGTCCGCACTGGATGCGCCACACCCATGCGAGCCATTCGCTGGCCAGAGGCGCCGAGCTCACCAGCGTGCGCGACAACCTGCGTCACGCTTCGCTATCGACGACCTCGATCTACCTGCACGGAGATGAGATCAAGCGCGCGCGGCAGTTGAGGGAGGCGTTTGCGGCCAGGGCGTAGGTGCTGGCGCGCGTGGGTTCCTTATGCCTCAAGCTGCTGGAGACGCCGTCCTTTAGACGTTGTTTGCTTACTCAGCAGTCAGAAACATAGGCGACAGAGGGATGCCCGAAGAATGAGCGTACCAGCGCCGGATCTTCTGCAATGCTTTGAAGTTGCTCGGTGACGCGTT
>SSGN01000016.1 GCA_008016945.1 Flavobacteriales bacterium | reverse complement strand
AGCTATGGGAACAAGAGCGGTGGGTTCAACGTGAACGGCGACATGCCCGAGATCCTCCACTTCCAAGCGGCGCGCCTCAGCAACGGTCGTTTTCTGAATGCCAGGGATATCGCGGACGAACGGAAGGTCTGTGTGATCGGCACCCAGGTGCGCGACATGCTCTTTGGCACCGAGGACCCCATCGGAGCGTACATCCGCATACAAGGTGTGTACTTCCAGGTGGTGGGCGTGCACGAGCCGCGCTCATCGGCCATGCACGACGATGGGCAGACCAGCACCATCCACATCCCCTTCACCACGTTCCAGAAGGCCTTCAACAGCCTCAACCTGGTACACTGGTTCAGCATCAGCGCCAAGGAAGGGGTGCGTGTGGCCGATGTGCAGACCACGGTGAAACAGACCATGGCCCGTCGCCACAAGGTGGACCCTGCCGATCCGCTGGCCTTCGGCGGCTGGAACATGCAGGAATTCTACGACCAGATGAACATGCTCTTCGTGGCCATCGCAGGCCTTAGCTGGTTCGTCGGTCTACTCACCTTGATCGCAGGCGTGATCGGTATCAGCAACATCATGCTGGTGATCATCAAGGAACGCACCCAGGAGATCGGCATCCGCCGCAGCCTCGGTGCCCGACCGGCCACCATCACCGTACAGATCATGCTCGAGGCACTTGCCCTCACCTTCATCGCCGGATACTTCGGTCTATTGGCGGGCGTAGGCACCCTCGAAGGCATCAACGCATTGAAACTCGAAGGTGGTTTCTTCAAGAACCCCACGGTGGACCTGTTCGTCGCCTTGGCAGCGCTCACCGTGCTCATCCTCAGCGGACTTGTCGCGGGTTTCATCCCCGCACGACGCGCCTTGAGCATCAAACCCGTGGACGCCTTACGCGCCGAATGAGATGAACACCACGGAAACACGACCGAAGGGCGCGTACCGATCGCCACACCCCACCCACCGGCCCACAACGCCTGAACAGCCCGAACAGACAACGGCCCAGCATCCCCGATCATGAAACGCATCCTGAAGCCCCTTCTCCTCATCGCGCTCGCCGCATTATTCGTGTGGACGTTGTACTTCCTCTACCGGAAAGGTCAGCCGGCGAAAGAGGTGTATGAGATCGAAAAACCCAGGAAGACCACCATCCTGAAGAAGACCGTGGCCAACGGCAGTATCGAGCCCCGGCAGGAGATCGCCATCAAACCCGTGGTGAGCGGCATCATCCGCGAACTTTTCGTAGAAGCCGGACAGCAGGTGAAGAAAGGTGACAAGCTGGCCACCATCCAGATCGTGCCCGACATGCTGAGCCTCAGCCAGGCCGAGAACCGGGTGCGGAGCGCCGAGATCGGGAAGACCAACGCACAGATGGACTTCGACCGGAACAAGCCGCTGGCGGACAAAGGCGTGATCAGTGCCAGCGAGATCCAGGGCTACGATATGGCGCTGCGCAACGCAGAACAGGAATTGAGCGCGGCCAAGGATGCCTTGCAACTGGTGCGCGATGGCATCAGTCGAAGCGCCGGTGGCGCCACCAACACCATCGTGAAGAGCACGATCGATGGCATGGTACTGGACGTTCCCGTGAAAGTGGGCAGCAGCGTGATCGAGCGCAACAACTTCAATGAAGGCACCACCATCGCCAGTGTGGCCGACATGAAGGACCTGATCTTCAAAGGCAAGGTGGACGAAAGTGAGGTGGGCAAAGTGAAGCTGGGCATGCCTGTGGTGCTCACCGTTGGCGCCATTGACGACACCCGGTGGGATGCCGAACTCGAATACATCGCCCCTAAGGGCGTGGAAGAAAGCGGCGCCATTCAGTTCGAGATCCGCGCAGCCGTGAACCTCGCCGCCGGACAGGCGCTTCGCGCCGGATACAGCGCCAATGCCGACATCGTGCTGGACCGCCGCGACAGTGTACTGGCCATTCCAGAGAGCGTGATCAACTTCAACAACAAAGGCGACAGCGCCTTCGTGCAGGTGAAGGACGGCAAGGACTGGAAGAAGGTCCATGTGAAGACCGGGCTGAGCGATGGCGTGAACATCGAAGTGCTCAGTGGCATCAGTGACACCACCAGCCTCAAGGGCAACCTGAAGGTAGAGGCCACGGACAAGCCCGGCCCGCCGATGGATTGACCTGTTGTGCACCGCACCCCGAAAGGATCATGCAACTTCGCAGGCATGAACCGATCGTTGCCGCTCGTGGCCCTACTACTCTGGGGCCCCACCAACCTCTTCGCTCAGAAACGACCCGACCTGAAGAAACTCGATGCGTACATCGCCGATGCGGTGGTGGAATTCGACCAGCCCGGGCTGGCCGTGGGCATCGTGAAGGACGGCGCACTTGTCTGGAGCAACGGTTACGGTCGGCTGGACCTGGCACGGCCCGAACCCGTGACGGCCAACACCATCTTCTATTGCGCGAGCATCAGCAAGGCCTTCACCGCATGTGCGGTGGGGCTGCTAGTGGATGAAGGGAAACTCCAGTGGACCGACCTCGTGCGCGAGCACATGCCCGAGTTCGCCACCCCCCTCCCCTTCGTCACCGACCAATTCATGGTGAAGGACCTCCTCTGCCACCGCAGCGGATGGGACACCTTCGATGGCGACCTGCTCTGGTACGGCACGGACTATGACCAGCGCGAGATCCTGGCCCGGCACGCACACGAGCCGATGACCCTGCCCTTCCGCGATACGTTCGGCTACAGCAACCTGATGTACATCGCCGCAGCGCAGTTGATCGAACGCGTGAGCGGCATGACCTGGGACCGATTCATCACCACCCGCATCTTCGCCCCGTTGGGCATGGAACGCAGCCTGGTGGAAACGGCGGACCTCGCGCACATGACCAACGTGGCGCTGCCCCATGTGCGCAAAGGCCAGAACCCCGATGCGCCACAGAAGAGCATGCCCTACCAGCCGCTGCGCGGGGCGGATGGGGCCTGCGGTGTATTGAGCACCGTGAACGACCTGGCCCGGTGGGATGCCATGTGGGCCGATGAAGGCAAGGTGAACGGCAAGCCGTTCCTCAGTGAGGCCTCGTACAACACCATCACCACCAGCCATCTGGCCATGGGCCATGAGGGAGCAGCCCTCGGCTGGTTCACCGAACAACGGCACGGCGAGACCGTGATCACCCACAGCGGTGGCATGCCGGGGTTCATCCTGAACCATGCGGTGGTGCCCGATCGGGACCTCGCGGTGATCGCCCTGGGCAACGGCGAAAGCTACAGCGTGTTCGCCATCACCAACAAGATCCTGGACCTATACCTTGGCGATGGCAAGGCCGACCCTGTGGCCGACATGCTACCACGCCTGGCCCGGCGCAAGGAACAGGAACAGGAGCGGGTGGCCGCACGGGCCCAAGCACGGGTACCGGGCACCACACCCACCGCACAGGCCGACCAGCTGAAAGGCACCTATGCGGACAAGGTCTATGGCCGTGCCACGATCACGGTGGAGGCCGGTACCCCAAGGCTCACCTTCGACCCCGCCAAGGATCTCTTCACCGGTGCGTTGACCCATTGGCACTACGACACGTGGAAGTGGGAGCACGCCGACCCGTTCCTCGAACCGGGCTACATCACCTTCCAATTTGACACGGACCACCGGATCACCGGCTTCAAGGTGGATCTTCACAGCCCCGACTTCCACTTCCACAAGCTCGACTTCAAGACCCTGCCATGATGCCCGCGCGGAGAAGCGGCATCGCCTTCTTTCTCCTCACCCTGTTCTTCAGCAGTTGGTACCTGGACCAAGGGCCGAACGCGAATACGGTGAGCCGGGCGGCCATGGTGGTCGCCGTGGTGGAACAGGGCACCTTGCGGATCGACACCTTCGCCACCCTCACCGATGACCGGGCGTGGATCGGAGGCCACTTCTACTCGGAGAAGGCACCGCTTCCCGCCTTGCTCATGGTCCCATTCCACTGGATGCTGCACCACCTGGGCCTCATCGGCGCCAGTGATGGTACGCACATCAACCTGGACCTCCTGCGCCTGGGCGGCCTGCTCTGTGGCAGCATTCCGTTCGCGCTCATCATCACCCTCTGCTGGTGGCGGCTCTGTCACTTCACCACGCCAAGCCGTGCCCTGCTCCTCACCTGGCCCACGTTCTTCGGCAGCTTCCTCTTCGTTTACAGTGGCTCGTTCTACGGCCACCTGATCGGTGCGGCGTTCGCACTGGGCGCGCTCATCGCCATGGACCGCGGTGATCACCTCGCTTCCGGAGCCCTCATCGGGGCGGCCGTGCTGTGCGAATACACCATCGCCATCCTCGCCCTCTGCTGGGTGCTGGACCTCACCGTGGGGTGGGCCAGGAAAAGGCACACGTACGCACCGGTGGTCCGTTTCGTATCGGGAGCGGTGCCATTCGCCGCAGCGCTGCTCCTGTACAACACCGTGGTCTTCAACGGTCCACTCCAAATGGGGTATGATCATGTGGACATGTACCGCCCCCAGGACGGGAGTATGGTAGAGGGTCTGCGGCCGGAGGCGCTATGGGGCCTGACCCTAAGTCCTTACCGAGGCCTGCTCCCCTACATGCCCGTTCTGGGGATCGCCCTGGCGGCCTGGCTTCTGGCCAGCGAACGAAAGCTGGGGCTGCGCGTGGCCGTGCCCGCCCTCCTCACCCTGTTGTTCACCGCGAGTGTCGGCATGTGGTGGGGGGGATGGGCCTTCGGGCCACGCCACCTCACCGTGGTGGCCGTGCTCCTCGCCTATCGCACCCTACCCTGGCTGGTGCGTGTACGCTGGGCCCGGTGGCCATACTCCGCACTCGCCATCATAGGCCTGGCACACGCGTTCCTGGCCAAGGCAACGGTGGGCTACTCGTTGCCAACGGAAGTGCACGACCCGTTCTGGGGGGTCATCCTGCCGGCATTCCTTCGCCTGGAACTCACCCCATGGCAATGGCCCGTGCTCCTTGGCCTCCCTGCCCCGCTATCCACAGCACTTTTCATGGTCGGCTGCGCCACGGTCCTCACCTGGGCCATCATTCGAACCAGACACCCCGCGAATGCACCAGTTCCATTGTCCTGACCTGCTGCCTCCCGTGATCGAGCTTCCGGAAGATGAGGCCCACCACGCCACGGCGGTGCTACGGCTCTCCGTTGGGGCGCGCATCGGCCTGCTCGATGGTGCCGGTACACGAGCTATCGGCCTGGTGGAGCTTATCACCAAGCGCGGTTGCAGCATCCACATTGAGGAACGCACCATGGTCCCCCCGGAGCGCAAGGCCCGGATCCACCTGGCCGTGGCCCCCACCAAACAGATGGACCGGTACGAGTGGTTCGTGGAAAAAGCCGTGGAGATCGGCGTGGACCGCATCACCCCGGTGATCACCGAACGCAGCGAGCGTATCAACCTGCGCACCGACCGGCTGCACCGCGTGGCCATCAGCGCCATGAAACAGAGCCAACGGGCGTGGTTACCGCGGATCGACGAGCCCACCCGATTGAAGGATCTGCTCTGCACGGACCTGCCGCTGCAACGCTACTTCGGTTGGTGCGAGGGCGAGCACCGCCAGCTGATGGCGGCCTATCAGCCCCACAACGATGCGTTGGTGCTGGTGGGCCCCGAAGGCGACTTCACCCCCGCCGAGGCCTCCCGGCTCCGCGAAGGAGGAGCCGTGGCCATATCCCTCGGTGCCGCACGATTGCGCACCGAAACGGCGGCCTTGGCGGCCTGCACCTGGATGAGCCTGGCCCAGCAACGATAACTTCGCCGCCATGCGGAAACGACCGGTCCTTCTGCCCCTTCTGCTCGTGTGGATGATCGCCTACCCGGCCACCCTTCTTCGAGCTCAAGGCTCATTCCAGCTGGCGGTGCTCAAATACAACGGTGGTGGCGACTGGTACGGCAACCCCACGGCCGTGCCCAACCTGGTGAAATTCTGCAACAAGGAGATGGGCATGAACATCAATCCCGAGGTCCCCAACGTGGAAGTGGGCAGCCCCGAACTGTTCGCGTATCCATGGGTGCACATGACCGGCCATGGGAACGTGGTGTTCTCGCAGCAGGAAGCGGAGAACCTACGCACCTACCTGACCGCTGGCGGCTTCCTGCACATCAGCGACAATTACGGCATGGACCAGTTCATCCGGCCCATGATGCAACGGGTGTTCCCCGGTTCTGAGTTCGTTGAACTGCCTTTCTCGCATGGCGTCTACCACCAGAAGTACGACTTCGCACAAGGCCTTCCCAAGATCCACGAACATGACAACAAACCGCCGCAGGGCTTCGGTCTGTTCTGGGAAGGGCGCTTGGTATGCTTCTACGACTACGAGTGCGACCTGGGCGATGGATGGGAGGATGCCGATGTGCACGGTGATAGTGAAGCCAACCGCACCCGGGCCTTGCAGATGGGTGCCAACCTGGTCCGGTTCGCCTTCAGTGGCGCGGAGAACTGATCACGCGGGTGTGAGCGGCTTGCCACACAACCGGCAGTAGCGGGCATCCTCCTGGTGGTTCCGATCACCGCACCCCGGGCAACTGGCGGCGCGCGCATGGCGTGCTTGCCTACCCATCTCCACCGTGACGATACCGGTGGGAATAGCGATGATGGCGTAACCCAGGATCATGATGCCACTGGCGAGGATCTGGCCCAAGGTGGTCACCGGCGCGATATCGCCATAGCCCACCGTGGTGAGCGTCACGATGGCCCAGTAGATGCTCCGTGGAATGCTGGTGAACCCGGCTTCCTTGGGTTCGATGACGAACATGATGGTACCGAACACCGTGACCAGGGCGAGCACCGCCAGCATGAAAACGATGATCCGATGCCGGCTGGCGATCAACGAGAGCAGCAGGATCCGGGCTTCGCGCATATAGTTGAACAGCCCCAGGATGCGGAAGATGCGCATCAGGCGGAGGGCGCGCAGTACGGCCAAGGCACGCAATCCGGGCCAGATCAAACTCAACAGGAACGGCAGTATGGCGAGCAGGTCCACCATGCCGTAGAAGCTGAACACCCACCGCAGCCTATCGCGCGCGCTCCAGACCCGCAACGCATACTCCACGGCGAAAAGCAGGTTGAGCACCACCTCCAGCACCAGGAGCAGGGTGCCGAACTGTTCGTTCACGGCGCGTACGCTCTCGAGCATCACCAGGCCGATGTTCACCAGGATGGCCACGGTGAGCCAGACATCGAAGCGTTTGCCTGCAGGCGTATCGCTCTCGTGGATCACCTGGCGGATGCGCTCCCGCTCCTGCTGCATATCCCTATCGGCGAACCCGAACATGGTGGCACGAACCTACGACAGGGGCCCTACGTGTCGCACGGGTACCGATCAGCCGGCCCTGTACTTGGCCAGGTTGATCAACAACACCCCGCCGAGGATCACCACCAGTCCGAGGACCTCATGTGCCCCCAGCACCTCACCACCGAGCCAGGTGCCCAGGAGCACGGCGACCACGGGGTTCACGTAAGCATACGTGCTCACCTGGGTGGCCGGCCGCACCTGCAGCAGCCACACATAGGCGCTGAAACCGATGATGGAGCCGAAGATCACCAGGTAGGCCTCCGCGATCCACGCCTTCGCGGGCACCGCCGCCCAGTCGAAGCCGTTCCATTCCCCGCGCAACAGGCTCGCCGCAAGGAAGAACACCGCGCCGGTGAGCATCTGCCAGGCACTGTTGGCCACGTTGGACAAGGACACCGGATAGTACTTACCGAAGAGCGAACCGGCTGGCCAGGCGAGGATCCCGATCGTGAGCACCAACAAGGCCATGGTTTCGGCATCCATCCCGGTGGAGGAAAGCTGAGCGCTCAACCGATCCTTGAACAAGAGCCACACTCCGAGTATCCCTCCGACAATGCCCAGCACCGTGGCCGGGCTTCGGAAATTCACCGACCACTGTGGCCGATCCATGGCGGCGAAGGCCAAAGGGGCCACAGCGATGGTGATGGCCACCACACTGCTCGGCAGGGTCTGTTGGGCCCAGACCACCGCACCATTGCCAGCGAAGAGCAGGAGGAATCCCACCAACAGCACCTTCCACAGGCCGGTGGTCATCACCGGTATGCGTTTCGCCCCGCACCAACTGAAGAGCAGCACCGCCGCCGCCGCGAACCGCAGCCCACCCAGCATGAACGGCGGAAAGCCCGTAAGGGCCTCTTTGATCGCGAAGTAGGTACTGCCCCAAAGGATGTAAATGGCCGCGAAGGCGAGGTACACCTGTAACCTGGGGGGGTAGGTCGAAGACACAGCGCCGCAAAGATGACGTTTGTCACCGCGCTGCAGGAACCGTCCATCCCTACGGCCTTGAACACACGCGGACCACCGCATACCGGATCGGACCCGCAACTACGCCCTGGGCCGATCCGCTGACGAACCATCCGGCTTGGCTACCTTTGAAGCTCAACCGGAAAGTGCTCATGAGCGTGAACAAGACCGCCCCCCAGGCCGAAGCAGGAATGACCTTGGACGAGGTCCGTGAGGAGATCCTGCGCGACTACCGCATCGTATTCGAGAGCCGCGAAGCCAGCCTACTGGGCCGGAAGGAGGTACTGACCGGGAAAGCCAAGTTCGGGATCTTCGGTGACGGCAAGGAGCTGGCACAGGTGTGCATGGCCAAGCAGTTCCGTCCCGGCGACTGGCGCAGCGGCTACTACCGGGACATGACCTTCATGTTCGCCATCGGCGAGCTCACCGTACAGCAATGGTTCGCGCAGCTCTACGCCCATGCCGACGTGAACGCCGAACCGGCCAGCGCAGGCCGCCAGATGAACGGCCACTTCGCCACGCGCAGCCTCGACGAGAACGGTGCCTGGAAGGACCTCACCCAGCAATACAACTCCTCGCCCGACATCAGCCCCACGGCGGGCCAGATGCCCCGCTTATTGGGTCTGGCCCAGGCCAGCAAGGTATTCCGGCGCAACAAGGACCTGCACGGCCACACCCACCTGAGCGATCTGGGCAACGAGGTGGCCTTCGGCACCATCGGCGACGCCAGTACCAGCGAGGGCCACTTCTGGGAAACCATGAATGCCGCTGGCGTGCTACAAGTGCCTTTGGCCATGAGCGTCTGGGACGATGGCTGGGGCATCAGCGTGAGCAAGGACTACCAGACCACCAAAGGCAGCATCAGCACCCTGCTCCAGGGCTTCCAGAAGGAGGAACACACCAACGGGATCAGGCTGTACACCACCAAGGCCTGGGACTACGCGGCCCTGAACCGGGTGTACGAAGAGGCCATCGCCCGCTGCCGCGAGGACCACGTACCGTGCCTGATCCATGTGGAGGAGGTGACCCAACCCCAAGGGCACAGCACCAGCGGCAGCCATGAGCGGTACAAGAGCACGGCCCTGCTGGATTGGTACAAGGAGTACGACTGCATCGTGAAATTCAGGCAGTGGATCCTCAGCTTCCGGCCCGGGGGCGAGGCCATCGCCACCGCCGAGGAGCTCGACGCCATCGAGAAGCAAGCCAAGATCGATGTGCGCGCGGCCCAGCGGTCGGCATGGGCTGACTTCTGTGCGCCCATCAAGGTGGAGCAGCAGGAAGCGGCCGACCTGATCGATGCCTTGGGAAGTCCGGAGGCATCGGCCAAGTCACAAGAACTACGGAACCTGATGGACCCCGGGCGCAAAGAAGTGGTCAGCACCGCACGGCAAGCCTTGCTCCGATCCTCCGCAACGGGTTCGCCATCGGCCATGGCCGATCTGAAGGCGTGGGTGGATGGACAACGGGAGATCAACGACGACCGCTACGGCAGCCACCTGTACAGTCAAAGTGCGCAGAGTTGCCTACAAGTGGCTGTGGTTCCCGTGGTGTATGACAGCGAAGAGATGGTGGATGGACGGCTTATCATCCGCGACAACTTCGCCGCGCTCTTCGAGCAGAACCCCCTGATGCTCACCTTCGGGGAGGACACCGGCAAGATCGGTGATGTGAACCAGGGCATGGAAGGCATGCAGGCGCGCTTCGGCGAATTGCGGGTGAGCGATACCGGGATACGTGAAGCCACCATCCTGGGGCAAGGCATCGGCATGGCACTACGCGGCCTCAGGCCGGTGGCCGAGATCCAGTACCTGGACTACCTGCTCTACTGCCTGCAAGGGATCAGCGACGACCTGGCCACCGT
>SSGN01000209.1 GCA_008016945.1 Flavobacteriales bacterium | reverse complement strand
GTCCATCGGGCAGATGCTCGACAGCCTGTTTGCGATCACCCGCGATTTCGACATGCAGACCCAGCCGCATTTGCTGTTGCTGCAAAAAACGATGGTGATGGTGGAAGGCGTAGCCACCAGCCTGAACCCTGCCATCAACATGTGGGATGTCGCCGCCCCTTATGTGGGCGAATGGATTCGGGGCGAACTCGGCCCTGAAGCTGCACTGGCCGATGGTCTGCGCGACCGCATGAAAACGCTCGCGCTGATCCCCGACCTTATCAAGCGGCTCGATGATCAATTGCCCAAAAAGGGCGGCGCCCCGCCTCCACCGCCATTGCCTGAAATTGCACTGGTATGGGAAAAGCGTCGATCAGGTTTACATTGGCGTTATATAGTCATTGCCGCAGCAGCATTCGGGCTGGGAGCGATGGCAATGGCATGGATGAAATAGCAGAAAAACCGCCCAAGGTTACAATCCTGGGCGCATTGGGGAGAGGGTTCCTCACGGCGATAGCTTCAGGCATGTTTGGCAGCCTCTTGGCAGTAGCCATCATGATTGCCGGTGATCTGGGTGACGGCAGTCGTGACTCCATCGGCGGATTGCTCGGTCAGGCTGCATATGTACTTGTGTTTTCGTTTATATTCTCAATCGGAACAGCGATTGTTTTCGCTTGGTTACCGATTTCGCTGGTTGGCTGGGTTGTACAAAAACTGACAATCCGATTTCCGATCTTTGGTAACTGGGTGGCATATGCACTGATTGGCGGAGTGGCTGGCATCGGATTGTTCTACGCGTTTGCCGTAGACGATCCGTCCCGCGACGAGAGTCTAATGCTTTTTGGCAGTGTTTGCGGGATATTTGCCGCACTATTTTATCGAAAATTGAGTCACTACTTCGGGCCTCCGCAACAAGCCCAAAATCTTGTTCCTGAGAGTTAGTGTTCAGCTCTTGCCACATTGACCACCACCAACAATGCGCATACGCTTTGCGCATGAATAAGCTATCGCGATTCTCGGCTCCCAAAAAAAAACCGACCAATGTCAGTTTGCCGACAGATCTGGTTGAGGAAGCCAAAGCGCTCGGCATCAATCTTTCACAAGCTTGTGAAGGCGGTCTTTCGGATCAGGTGAAAAAAGCCCGCGAAGCCAAGTGGCTGGAAGAGAATCGGGAATCTCTGCACGCTTGGAACAAATGGGTAGAAGAAAATGGCATGCCTTATGACGAGTATCGCCAACTCTGATGGCCCGCTTTGACGTTTACCCAGGTGCGCGCGGCAAAGGCTATTTGCTTGATTGTCAGGCCGATGTTTTGGCAGTGTTAACTACACGAGTTGTAGTACCGCTTTTCCCGGTGTCGGGCATGCCCGTAACGCCTCGACTGAATCCGGTTTTCGATATCAATGGCGAGAATTTTGTGATGATGACGCAACAGATTTTCGCCATACCAAAAGAGCGACTCACCAATCCGGTCGCGTTTCTTGCCGATGAGCAAGGTTCGATAATGAATGCACTCGACGTGCTTTTGACAGGTGTTTGATCTTTGACAGCAAAACGCATCCTGTTGATCGTCGGCGGCGGCATCGCGGCCTATAAGGCGTGCGAGCTAGTGCGCACGATCCGCAAGGCCGGGCATGCCGTGCGCTGCGTGCTGACCAAGGGCGGTTCGCAGTTCGTTACACCGCTGACATTAGGGGCGTTATCCGAGGACAAGGTTTATACCGACCGGTTCGACCTCAAGGATGAGGCCGAGATGGGGCATATCCAGTTGTCGCGTCAGGCTGATCTTGTTGTTGTCTGCCCCGCAACCGCAGACCTGCTCGCCAAGATACATGCCGGCATTGCCGACGATCTGGCTACCACCCTGCTGCTGGCGACTGACAAGCCGGTGCTAGCTGTTCCGGCAATGAACGTCCGTATGTGGCAACATCCGGCGACGCGGCGCAACGTTGCGGGCCTGCGCGCTGATGGCGTGCATGTGATGGATCCGGATGCGGGCGAAATGGCCTGCGGCGAATTCGGCCCGGGCCGCTTGCCCGAAATCGAGCGTATCTTTGCCGAAATCAGTCATCATTTGGCGACCGCGACGCCCGTGATGGCCGCCCAGCCCGATTTTGCCGAGCCTGCGCACCGCCCGCTTTTCGGTAAGCATGTTCTGGTGACCGCTGGCCCCACGCATGAGCCGATAGATCCGGTGCGCTATATCGCCAACCGTTCCTCGGGTCGGCAGGGTTTTGCAATTGCACAGGCCGCGGCAGAAATGGGTGCGGACGTCACGCTGATCGCAGGCCCTGTCCATCTGACGACACCTCCGGGCGTCATTCGCATCGATGTGGAAAGCGCGCGCGAAATGCTCGCTGAGGTCGAAAATGCCCTGCCCGCCGATGTCGCGATCATGGTGGCAGCCGTTGCCGATTGGCGCGCCGCCGACGAGGCCGGACAGAAAATCAAGAAGGATGGCAAGGCCGTCCCCCCGCTCGAACTCGCCGAGAATCCGGATATTCTTGCGACGCTTGGCAAGCATGCACAGCGCCCTGCCCTGTTGATCGGCTTTGCGGCCGAGACCGAGAAGGTCATCGAGCACGCCCAAGCCAAACTCGCCAAAAAGGGTTGCGACTGGATTGTGGCCAATGACGTTTCGGGCGATGTCATGGGTGGCGCGAACAATGCCGTGCATATCGTCACCAAGGATGGCGTTGAAAGCCTGGCCGATGCGCCCAAGGATGTGATTGCCCGCAAATTGATGGAGAAGGTCGCCAATGCCGTCGGACAAGGTTGAAATCAGGGTCAAGCGGCTCAACAATGGCGCAGGCCTGCCCCTGCCGACTTATGCCAGCGCAGGTGCTGCTGGCATGGATATCTGTGCGGCTGAGGCAATCACCCTGAAACCGGGCAAGCGCTCTGCCGTGCCCACAGGTTTCGCTTTTGCCATTCCGCACGGCTATGAAATTCAGGTCCGGCCGCGTTCGGGCCTCGCGCTCAAGCACGGCATCACCTGCCTCAACACGCCTGGCACGATCGATTGTGACTATCGCGGTGAGGTGAAGGTTATCCTTGCGAATCTGGGTGAAGAAGACGTCAGCTTCGAACGCGGTGACAGGATCGCCCAGTTGGTGGTCGCTGCCGCTCCGCAGGCTAAAGTGAGCGAGGTCGACGCGCTGGACGATACCGTGCGTGGTGCAGGTGGATTCGGTTCCACGGGGGTATGACGCTCAGCGACGCCCAGCTCGACCGCTACGCCCGCCATATCGTTCTTCGCGATATTGGCGGCCCCGGCCAGAGCAAACTACTCGATAGTCATGTCCTGTTGATCGGAGCGGGTGGCATCGGTTGCCCGGCCATCCAGTATCTGGCGGCCGCCGGCGTTGGCACAATCAGCGCAGTCGACGATGATGAAATTTCGACGTCGAACCTGCAAAGGCAGGTACTCTACAGCGAAGCTCAGGTCGGTCAGCACAAGGTTCATGCAGCTGCTGAAGCCGTCCGCCGTTTGAATCCTTATGTGAATTTTCATGCTATAAAAGAACGAATTACAGCGCAAACTTCTGCACAGATATTGGAAAATGTTGATGTCGTCATCGACGGCAGCGACAATTTCGCCACCCGCCTGATCGTCAACGACCTCTGCCTTGCCGCACGCGTTCCGCTGGTAAGCGCCGCCATCGGGCAGTTTCATGGCCAGATCGGTACCTTTCGCGGCTGGGAAGCGGACGCCCCCTGCTATCGCTGTTTCGTCGGTGACGCACATGACCCCGACGATTGCGACGATTGCGCCACACAAGGCGTGCTCGGCGCGATGTGTGGCCTGATGGGCAGCTTTGCCGCGATGGAAGCCATTCGCGCGCTCACCGGTTTCGGCGACGAAACGCGGAGCAAGCTGCACATATTCGATGGGTTGAAACCGGCGATGCGCACCTTGAACCTCCCCAAGGATCCCGACTGCCGGAGTTGTGGTGAAGTCTAACCGTGGCCCTGAGCCTGTCGAAGGGCGCTTATCCTCAAGGCTTGCTTCGACAGGCTCAGCACTAAGGTTATAAATCAAGAAGTTCCTCAACCCAGTCGGGCACAATTTCTGTCGCCGGGCCATAACGCGCATCATCGAAGAAATGGCTACCCTGTGACGGCTCCAGATTGAGTTCGAGGGTCTTCGCCCCCTGTTGCTTCGCGTCACGCACAAAACCCGCCGCAGGATAGACCGCGCCCGAGGTACCGATGCTGACAAACAGGTCGGCGGTGCGGATTGCTGCGTAGATTTCGGGCATATGATAAGGCATTTCGCCGAACCAGACCACGTCGGGACGTAAGGATGGGGTACCGCAAATAGGGCAAGGTGGGCGATGCTGCATCGGATCGCGCCAATTGCTGCGGATTTCGCAAGCCATGCACAGCGCCTTCAGATGCTCGCCATGCATATGCAGCAATCGTTCGGCACCAGCCCGTTCGTGCAGGTCATCGACATTCTGCGTGACGATCAACAGATTGCGCCCGTCGCCGCGCCAGTGCCGGTCGAGCTCGGCGAGCGCATAATGCGCGTCATTGGGTTCCTTGGTCTGAATGGCCGCGCGGCGCATGTCGTAAAAGCGGTGTACCAGATCAGGGTCGCGTTCGAACGCTTCGGGTGTCGCGACATCTTCAACCCTGTGTTTCTCCCACAGCCCGCCTGCATCGCGGAAAGTGTCGATCCCGCTTTCGGCGCTCACACCTGCCCCGGTGAGGATTACGATATTGCGAATATTGGTCATCTCGCCCATGAAGCAGCAAATTCTAGGGCACGCAACTATGGCAAAAGTCGGTATCATTGGCAGCAAGGGCCGCATGGGTCAGGCGTTGGTAGACGCCATCAACGAAGCCGGGCTTGAACATGCAGGCGGGGTCGACAAGGGTGACGATATCGCAGGCCTTGCTGCAGCATCCGACGTGCTGGTCGATTTCTCCAGCGCACATGCACTGGAAACCAATCTGGCCGCGTGCAACTTTGCCAAGAAACCTATTCTTATAGGCACTACCGGGCTTGAGGAACGGCATCACTGGCTGATCGACGATGCTGCCCAGGATATTGCCGTTTTGCAGACCGGTAACACCTCGCTCGGCGTCACCATGCTCGCCGCGCTGGTGAAAGAGGCCACATCGCGGCTGGGAACCGACTGGGACATCGAAATCGTCGAGATGCATCACCGGATGAAGGTTGATGCCCCTTCGGGCACAGCCCTGTTGCTGGGCGAAGCCGCGGCTGCCGGACGCTATATTGACCTTACCGACAATAGCGAGCGTGGACGTGACGGCATCACCGGGGCACGAAAGGAAGGCGCGATCGGCTTTGCATCGCTGCGCGGTGGCACGGTGGCGGGCGATCATAGTGTGATATTGGCGGGGAACGAGGAGAGCATCACCCTGTCACACCGTGCCGAAAACCGGATGATCTTTGCCCGTGGCGCCATGAAGGCCGCAATCTGGCTGATGCAGCAAAAGCCCGGGCGATACACAATGCCTGAAGTGCTGGGGCTTTAAGCCTAACTCCCGCGCCGCACCAGTTGCACCGGCACGCGGCGGTGGGTCAGGGGCTCGCCTGATATGCGGTTCAACACATTCTGGACCAGCAGGTCGCCGGCCTGCTCGAAATCAGGCTCTATCGTCGTCAGCGGCGGTGACGAATAATTGCCGGCCCGGATCCCGTCAAAACCGATGACCGACACCCGTTCAGGAACCGATATCCCGCTTTCTGAAAGCGCCCGCAACACGCCCAGCGCGGTCAGGTCACAGGCTGCAAATATGCCGTCGAAAGGCTGGCCGGACTGGAGCAAAGTCCGAACGGCTTCGATGCCTTGCTCCTCACGCGACAGGCTTTCGTCGACCTCGATCGCGGGCGCTGATAGCCCCGCAGTGCGCAGCTCTTCGGCAAATCCGTCATAGCGTTCGCCAAACTGGCGTTGTTGGGAAGCGCGCGCGCCGATGAAAACCGGATGCTTTCGTCCGGATTCGAGCAGGTAGCGTGCCGCGATCCGACCGCCGCCTTCATTCTCGCTGCGCACCCAGCGCAGATCATCATCGGGCGCGCCCCAGCACACCCAGGCCTTGTCCGGATGGTCGAGCCCGCGAAAATAGGCCCAAGCTTCGGGATTTTGTGTTGTGCCGATAACAATCATCCCGTCGGCCTGACGGGCATCGTCATATTGGCCAAAGAAATTGCCGGGGCTGTCCTGAAAGGACACCAGCAAATTATAGCCTTTGGCGGCGGCGGCAGCGGCAACGCTGCCCAGCAAGGAGAAGTAGAAGGGATTGGTCTCGGTGGCACTCTCCCCCGCCCGCCCGATCAGCACCACTGCCAATGTCATCGTCTCGCCACGGCGCAACCGCGTGGCATTCTGGTTGATGACATAGCCCAGTTCCTGCGCGGCCTGCAGCACCTTGGCGCGGGTTTCATCGCTGACCTTGGGGCTACCGTTCAAGGCGCGCGATACGGTAGGCTGGGTAACGCCTGCCCGCTGCGCCACGTCAAATGCGGTGACCCGAAATGCCATATATGCCTCTCCCCGATTTTCAGCCTATTACACGCGTCGAGGGGATTACATCAACTCCTGTCGGCTGATCGACTTGGAGCCTGCTGGCAGGCTGAAGAGCATGCCGTCTTCACCGACCACAATTTCGCGTTTGAAGCGTTTGGGGGCATCGCCCAAAAAGGCCGGATTAAAGAAGCGCGACGGGAAAGGCGGAACGATGTGGGTGAACACAAGTTGGCCGACACCCGCTTTAAGCGCACTATCCGCAGCCTCCTCTGGCGAGGCATGATAATCCAGAATATCCTTGGTTATTTTGGCGGTGTTACCCAATCCCTTTTTGTCGAGCGCATCGGTCATTTTGGTCACCAGTTTCGGTTGGAGCGCTTCGTGCAATAAAATGTCGGCACCCTTGGCTACACGCTCGAGCACCGCTGATTTGGCAGTATCGCCGCTGACGACAACCGAACGCCCCTTATAATCGAAACGGTATCCGACTGCAGGCGAAACCGGATCATGGTCGACCTTGAACGCTGTGACAGTCAGACCATCTTTTTCGAGGACCACCGTGCTGTCCCCGTCCATGGCAAAGGGCATTGCGGTTGCCCCTGCTCCGGACGGCGGTACGATATCCTCGTCATGATGGGCGATGCGATAGCTGTTATCCTGCGCATAGGCCGCATTGAAGCCGGCAATCACCGCGTCGACGCCGGTAGGGCCATAAACTGCTAAGGGGGCTTTCGCAGAACTGCCCGTCCACCGAAGCAGCATCATCGGCCCCAAGCCATCCATATGATCGGAATGGAAATGCGTCAGAAACAAGCCATCGATTTTCCCGTTCGGTATGCCCATCAGCGCAATATTGCGCGCTCCGCCTTCACCAGCGTCGACCACATAGATATGCTTTCCGGCCATCACCACGGTGCACGCCCCTGCTCGGTCGGCATTGGGCAGTGGCGAGCCTGTACCGCAAAGACCGATATGCAAGCCGTCGGGAAGCGAGGCAGTATTATCCCGCCCGACACGAGCATCGACCGCGCGTTGAAACAGCATAAGGCCAACATCTGCCTGATAATGGCGAACTGCCAGAATTCCTGAGATAGCGACGCCCGCTAACACCAA
Source organism: Flavobacteriales bacterium (assembly GCA_008016945.1). Next base: position 9,885 of record SSGN01000209.1, on the reverse strand, counting down.
GAGCCATTTTGCCGATCTTTTCATCTCACTCCCCCAACCACTGAAATCAAACATCAAATTTGCAAACGATTGTTACAAATTGTGGCAATTATGCCGCGCTTAACAAAGATTTTGCATCAGTACATTTAAGCGCATTGCGGGCTATAAGCTGTCACGTTAGAGCCGCAATCGGTGCAAAATGCACCATAAAAACAATAATACAGGGATGACCTGTCATCCCCACTCCCAAGGAAGTTAGCCGATTTCCGGCACATTTGTGATGATCAAGTGGAGAGTTTTAATATGAAGTTTGCACATGCTGCAGTGCGTGCCGCACTGCTGTCGACCATTAGTGTCGCCTCAATCGGGCTTGCCTCTGCTGCCCAGGCACAGGATGAAGGCGTCGAAGCAACCGACGCAGCGGCTGAAGAAGAAGTCGCCTTTGACGAAATCATAGTGACCGCGACGCGCCGTGACCAGGCCGCGCAAGACATTCCGCTTGCTGTCAGCGTCGTCGCTGGCGAGCAGCTTGCCAACGCCGGTGTCGTCGACATTCGCGGCATCCAGCAACTCGCCCCTTCGCTGAAAACCACAACCGGCCAGTCGTCGGCCACCGGTGCAGTGCTTACCATTCGCGGTATCGGTACGGCTGGTGACAACCCCGGATTTGAGCCGGCTGTCGGCGTGTTCATTGACGGCGTGTTCCGCGCCCGTGCCGGTGTTGCGCTGGCTGAACTTCCCCCGATCGATCGCGTCGAAGTTTTGCGTGGTCCCCAGGGCACATTGTTCGGTCGCAACACCTCTGCAGGTGCGTTGAGCATCACAACTTCCAAGCCGAAGTTCGAACTCGGCGGTTATGCCGAGCTTAGCTATGGCAATCTTGATGAAATCGAAGCCAAAGTCGGCGTAACCGGCCCTGTTTCGGAACAGTTCGCTGTGCGTCTCGACGGCGGCTATCACAAGCGTGATGGCTACATCAAACTCGCCAATGAAGATGGCCGCGTGAACAATATCAACCGCTGGTTCGCCCGCGGTCAGGCCTATTTCGAAAATGACGACATCAACTTCCGCCTGATTGCCGATGTTGCCAAGACCAACGAAGATTGCTGTGGCGCACTGAACACCGGAAGCGGATTCTCGCTACCGCTGACCAGTACCAACAACGCCATCGCTTTCATCGCGAGCAACGCGATCGAAGCGCTGTCGGCAAACCCGCTGGCAGGTGGCGCAGTTGGCCGTGACGGCATCGTTCGTCCGTTCGACGCCAAGGGCCGCGTCATGGCAACGACACCGGGCCGTGGCCTGACCGAAAAGGTCGATGAATGGGGTGTGTCTGGCGAATTGAACTGGGACTTTGGCGGTGCAACGCTGACCTCCATCACCGCCTATCGTGACTGGAAAGCGCTGCGCGACCAGGACATCGATTTCTCGGGTCTCGATCGTGCCTATCGCGATGATTACCGCACCGGGATGAAGGACTTCACGCAGGAACTCCGCCTGCAGGGTTCGGCATTCAACGACAAGGTCGACTGGCTTGTCGGCGCATTCTACATGAATGAAAAGCTGACGATGACCGACACCATCCGTTTCGGCACGCAAGCTGACCAATATACCGATGCCGTTATCAATGGCCTTACCCGTTCGGTGGCCTTGCCGACCGGACTGCAATTATACGGTACATTGGGCGCTGGCGTTCCGCTGTTCGGACAGGTTGCTCTCGCGACCAATTCGGCACTTGCTGCGGCTGCCGCTGGCAATACAGCGCTGCTTGCTCTGTTCACCAGCCCGCTGCCGCGCACGCCTGCCGGCGCTGGTCAGGTGGCCGACAAATACAGCGTCGATACCGACGCAATTGCGCTGTTCACGCACAACATCATCAACATCAGCGACAGTCTGTCACTGACGCTGGGCCTGCGCTACAACTATGAAAAGAAGACAATTGATACTGACCTGAACGCAGTATCGCCGACCTGTGCCTTCTTCCAAAACCCGGCGACCTTGCCGTATCGTCAGGCATTGCAGGCTTCGGGCCTGTTCAGCGGTGCCTATCTGCTGGGTTGCAACCCGGCAGTGAACAGCGAATTCAACGGCATCCGTTCGGACAAGCGCAGCGAAAGCGAGTTCACAGGCACGGCGCGCATCGCCTATAAGGTGAACGAAGATGTGCTGTTGTTCGGTGGTTATGATCGTGGCTATAAGTCGGGTGGTTACAACCTCGACCGCGCCGGTTTTGACTCGGTTCTGCTCGGCGGCAACGGCGCGCAGCTGACCGACCTTGAATTCGGCAATGAATCGGTTGATGCATTTGAGGTCGGCCTCAAAACCAATCTAAGCCGCGAATTCCAGTTCAACGCCTCGCTCTTCCATTCGACCTTCAAAAACTATCAGTCGAACCGTTTCCTCGGAAACAATTTCGTCGTCCTGAACTATGACGAGCTGGTATCGAAGGGCATTGAGCTGGAAGGCATCATCCGTCCGCATCCCGATTTCGTCATCAACATGGGCTACACCTATCTTGATGCGAAGGTGAGCGATCCGGCGGCAGGAACCGACGATGGTCAGCAGGCGTCAAACCAGCCGAAGCATGCCATCACAGGCGGCATCACCTGGACGCCGCGCATCAGCGATGGCGTGAACGGCCTGATCCACGCAGACTGGCGCTATAACAGCGATCACTATCCGGTGAACGACCCGGTCGCAAAGCCATTCACCGGCAATGACGGCTATGGCATCGTCAACCTGCGGGCGGGCGTCAATTTCGGCGATGGCAAGTACAGCGTTGAGGGTTATGTCGAAAACCTCTTCAACACCTACTACAACATCACCGCCTTCCCGATTCCGGAACAGGGCAACAGCTTTGCCGTCTACCCGGCTCCGCCGCGTTTCTACGGCGTCCCGTCGGCCGTGAAGTTCTGATAAGATAACTGCCCGCTTCGGCGGGCAGTTACAAAAAAGTGCGGCGCTCCGGATTACCGGGGCGCCGCTTTTTGTTTTGCCTGCCCTTCCCCGTAAGGGGACAGCAATGACGGTTAGTTGCTGTTCTGCAGAGCAATTATTAGCGGTGTTGTCAGCAAGGGAACAACCTGCAGGGCGTCGCGGAACAGGCGGCGGGCTTGCGAATCGCCAACAACCACAACATCGTTTGCAAATACTTCCGGATCACCATAATTGCCGCGACGGATCGCCTTTAAGTTGTAAAGTGCGGCCAATTGTTGGCCATTCACAGTGCGGAAGATGACGACGTCGTCCAGTTTTGCGAATTCAGCGGTTCCTTCAGCGGTCGCGACTGCACGCATCAGCGTCATCTTGCCGATCACCGGATATAAGCCGGGCTTTTTGACCTGCCCGTCAACAGTAATTACCTGGCTTACCGTCTCCTGCAGGTTCACCGTCACTTGTGGATCGCGCACATAGCGTGACCGGAGTCGCGTCTCGATCTCGTCTTCAATTTCAGCAGGCGTCCGTCCAGCAGCTTCGATCACCCCAGCCAGCGGAAAGGATATACGTCCGCTCGCGTCGGTCTGAACCTCCTTCTTACTCAGCTCTTCAATCCCGAAAACATCGATCGTTAGCTTATCAAACGGCCCGATGAGATAGGGGCGGGACTCAGAGAGCAGGTCAGCTCGGTCGGGTGCAGGCAGTTCACTGCCTTGCATCACGGTAATATTCGATGATCCCCCGAGTTTCCCCGGCCCTGCACAACCTGCAAGGAGCGACAATGCGACAAGAGGAAGGACGATATTCTTCATGTTTCCGTATTCCCGAATAAATATAGTCGCCTGCTAGACGATGGCAGCTAAGGGTTCCAGCCTGATTTTGGAAGCGCCATGTCGATTAGGACATTTCACAACCCTTAACACTCGCTTTAGTATCAATTTAAGGCCTGCCGCGCTAAAACGCAGAAATGAATGACAAACCTGTCGTCCTGATTATTTTTGGTACACGGCCGGAAGCGATCAAGCTATTCCCGGTTGTGCATGCTCTGCGGGCGCGCGCAGAGATCACTGTCCGCGTGCTTGTCACTGGACAACACCGGCAAATGCTCGACCAAGTTCTGGAAATCGGCGAGATTACCCCTGACTATGACTTGAACGTCATGGCGCCCAACCAGACGCTGGATGCGCTGACAGCCAGGCTGCTCACCGGCATCGGCGACGTGATGGATGCTGAGAAGCCGTCTCGCGTGATCGTACAGGGAGATACGGCTACTGCGATGGTAGGAGCGCTGGCGGCCTATTACCGCAAGATTCCGGTGAGCCATGTTGAGGCAGGGCTCCGCAGCTATGATATCTACCAGCCTTGGCCTGAGGAGGTGAATCGCAAGATCATCGGCACGATTGCCGACCAGCATTTTTCGCCGACCGATGTTTCGGCGTCGGCCCTGCGTGCGGAGGCCATTGCTGACTCGGGCATCCACATAACCGGCAATACTGTAATCGACGCGTTGCATTGGGTCACCGAGAAGATTGAGGCCCGTCCGCAACTTGCATCTGGTTTATCCGAACTTGAGGCGCGTTTTGCCGGAAAGCGGATCATCGGCGTCACCACCCACCGTCGCGAGAATTTTGGTGAAGGGATGGAGAGTATCGCATCGGCTTTGAGCGCAATTGCCGCGCGCGACGATGTAGGCATAATTTTTCCGGTACATCTTAATCCCAATGTCCGAAAGGTCATGGATGCGCGTTTGGGCGCCAATTCCAACATCGCGATGATAGAACCGCTCGATTACCCACATTTCGCACGACTGCTGGCCATCAGCCATATCATGCTGACCGATAGTGGCGGTGTGCAGGAAGAAGCGCCTGCACTCGGCAAACCGGTGCTGGTGATGCGCGATACGACCGAGCGGACCGAAGGTGTGACAGCTGGCACCGCCAAGCTGGTCGGTACCGATAAGGACCGCATCATTTCCGAAATTTTCACGCTTCTGGATGATGAAGCAGCCTATTCAACCATGGCGCGCGCGCACAATCCCTTCGGGGATGGCAGGGCAGCCATTCGCATTGCAGGACTGGTAGCCGATGCTTGCCGATAAGAAACCCGATGTTTGCGTGATGGGGCTCGGCTATATCGGCCTGCCAACCGCAGCTGTGATCGCCCGATCGGGCTGCCGCGTTCTGGGTGTCGACGTGCACCAGCATGTAGTGGATACGATCAACCGCGGCGAAATTCATATCGAAGAGGTCGACCTTGACGGACTGGTTCAAGGCGTAGTGCAGCGCAAATTGCTGCGCGCATCGACCGTGGTCGAACCAGCCGACGTTTTCGTAATCGCGGTACCTACACCGTTTGGCGAAAATCACGCACCTGACATCAGCTATGTCCTTTCCGCCGCCACCAGCATCGCGGCTGTGCTTAAGGTGGGGGATACGGTGATTGTGGAATCGACCTCGCCAGTTGGCACAACCGATCGTGTGAAAGACCTGATTGCCCAGCTGCGTCCTGACCTGAAAGTTCCCGGCATCACCACCGAAACGCCGGAGATCGCCATCGCCTATTGCCCCGAACGCGTGCTTCCCGGAAAAATCCTCGAAGAATTGATTTCGAACGACCGCTCGATCGGCGGTATAACCCCGCGCTGCGCGCGCAAGGCGTTGTCCTTCTACAAGCGTTTCGTTCGCGGAGAATGCGTCACCACCGACGCCCGTTCGGCAGAGATGACCAAGCTGGTCGAGAACGCCTTTCGCGACGTCAACATCGCCTTTGCCAACGAACTGTCGATCGTGGCGGACCAGATGGGGCTTGATGTGTGGGAAGTGATCCGCCTTGCCAACCGTCACCCGCGCGTCAACATCTTGCAGCCCGGTCCCGGTGTCGGCGGCCATTGCATCGCGGTCGACCCTTGGTTCATCGTCCATGGCGCACCCGAACATACGCCGCTAATCCGCACCGCGCGCGTAGTGAATGATGGCAAGGTCACCCATGTCATCGAGCAGGCGACGGCACTGATCGAAGCCAACCCGGGCATGTCAGTCGGACTTTTAGGCCTGGCCTTCAAGGCCAACATCGACGATTTCCGCGAAAGTCCGGCGAAAAAGGTGGCGGCAGCACTCGCACATAAATTCGGCAATCGGGTACATGTAGTCGAACCCTATGCAGCCGCACTGCCGAAGGAATTCGACGGCAGTGGCGCTGCACTGACCGACATCGACAGCGCCTTGCTTGAATGTGAAATCCTGATCCCGCTGGTCGATCATGACGCCTTTAAGGCGATTCCACTCGCTGAGCGCAGCGTAAAGCTAGTCTATGACACGCGCGGAATCTGGCCGGACCAGCCAGCGACTATAAACAATACCTCTCCGCTCCGCCTTGTTGGCTGAACCGGGCAACCTTGCCGCCCGAAGGCGCACCTACTAAAGTGCTGCTGACAGCTATTCACGCAGGAATTATAAAATGAAAATTGCAATGATCGGTTCGGGCTATGTCGGCCTTGTGTCGGGCGCCTGTTTCGCCGATTTCGGGCATGATGTGGTCTGTGTCGACAAGGACCATAGCAAGATTGACCGGCTGAACGCCAATATCATGCCGATTTACGAGCCCGGGCTGGATGCCTTGGTGAAGACCAATGTCGATGCCGGGCGGCTGAGCTTCTCGACAGACCTTGCTGGCTCGGTGAAGGGCTGCGATGCAGTGTTCATTGCAGTGGGTACGCCCTCACGCCGCGGCGATGGTCATGCGGATTTGAGCTATGTTTATGCCGCTGCCAAGGAAATTGGTGCTGCCATCGGACCCAAAACGGTCGTTGTCACCAAATCGACCGTCCCGGTGGGAACCGGTGACGAAGTCGAGCGCATCATCCGCGACGTGCGACCCGATCTGGAGTTCGAAGTCGTTTCCAACCCTGAATTTCTGCGCGAAGGCGCAGCGATTGGTGATTTCAAGCGACCGGATCGCATTGTCGTTGGCACCGATGTCGAATGGGCGCGCGAGGTGATGCGCGCTGTTTATCGCCCGCTGTTCCTCAACGAATCGCCGATCCTCTTCACGAGCCGCCGCTCTTCCGAACTGATCAAATATGCGGCCAATGCCTTCCTCGCTACCAAGATCACCTTCATCAACGAAGTGGCTGATCTGTGCGAGAAGCTTGGCGCAAATGTGCAGGATGTTTCGCGCGGTATCGGGCTGGATAACCGTATCGGTAGCAAGTTCCTGCATGCGGGGCCCGGCTATGGTGGCAGTTGCTTTCCCAAGGACACGCTGGCGCTGCTCAAGACCGCGCAGGACAATGACACGCCGGTGCGCATCGTCGAGGCGGTGGTGCAGGCCAATGACCTCAGGAAGCGCGCCATGGGCCGCAAGATCGTCAACGCGCTCGGCGGCGATGCGCGTGGCAAAAAGGTTGCGCTGTTCGGCCTGACCTTCAAGCCCAACACCGATGACATGCGCGATGCGCCGTCCATCGCCATTGTCCAGACGATGATCGATGCGGGCGCCGAGGTGTACGCGCACGACCCCGAAGGCATGGAAGAAGCCGCCAAGATCCTTCCCGAGGTCAAAATGACTGAGAGCGCCTATGCCGCAGCCGAGGGTGCGGATGCGGTCGCCATCGTCACCGAATGGGATGCCTATCGCGCGCTCGACCTTGCCAAGCTCAAGGGCGTGATGAAGGGCAACGTTCTCGTCGACCTGCGCAACATCTATCGCCCCGAAGAAGGCGCCAAAGCAGGCTTCGACTATTACAGTGTGGGGCGGTAATCTCGGCCGTTAAAGGCCCAGAACTAGCTTGGCCATGATGTTACGCTGAATCTCGTTCGATCCGCCGTAAATCGAGGCCGCACGGCCGTTGAAATAGCGTGCCGTCGCGGTCAGCGCGCTTTCCGGCCCGACATAGCCGGTGTTGCTACCCGCCTGCCGTGCCTCATACTGATAAGGTGCAGCGTAGATTCCCGCGACGTCGACTGCCAACTCCTGGATCTTTTGCTGGCATTCGGTGCCCTGCACCTTGAGCATCGATGAAGCAGGACCGGGATCGCGCCCCTCACCAATCGCCGCAAGCACCATATCCTCGACCGCATGGATCGTACGCACCTGCGAATCGAGTTCGGCAAAGCGGCGACGGATAGCCGGGTCTTCGAGCAGTTCGGCATCCTTGGCCGCAGCACGCACCTCGGCCAGCGCTTCGATCAAGCCAGCCGCGTAGGCCGCGGCGCGTTCATATTCGAGCAGCGTCTTGGCAACCGTCCAGCCCTTGCCCTCGTCACCCAGCCGGTTTGCCTTGGGCACACGGACATTGTCGAAGAAGACCTGATTGAAATCATGGTCACCCGCGATCGAGATGATCGGCTTTACGGTGATCCCCGGCGTCGCCATTTCGAGCAGCAGGAAGGTAATGCCCTCTTGCGGGCGGCCGTCGCGGTTGGTCCGCGCAAGGCAGAACATGTGGTTGGCGACATGCGCGTGCGTGGTCCAGATTTTGGAACCGTTGAGCACATAATCGTCGCCATCGCTGTCAGCGCGCAGTTGCAACGCCGCAAGATCGGATCCCGCCTGCGGCTCGCTATACCCCTGACACCAATAATGCTCACCGGCGAGCAGCTTGGGCAGATAATAGCCCTTCTGCGCCTCGCTGCCATATTTCATGATCACGGGCGCGACCATTTTCAGCCCCATGGGCGCAAGGCTGGGTGCCCCTGCCCGCGCGCATTCGGAGGCGAAGATATAGCGCTGCGCCTCGTTCCAGCCCGTCCCACCATGTTCGACGGGCCAGTGCGGTGCGACCCAGCCCTTACGCAGCAGGATCGCCTGCCAGGCAAGGTTGAATTCCTTTTCGACGAACACGCTGGTCGCGCGATTGTGCGCCTGCCGCAATTCGGGCGGCAGGTTTTCGGACAGCCAGCCACGCACCTCGGCGCGGAAGGCGTTGAGGTCTATCTGCGCTTCGCTCATCTCAGTTCACCTGCCGATCATAACCTTCCCAATAGGGCGCACGCAGATCTTTGCGCAGAATTTTGCCCGATGGGTTGCGCGGAAGCGCTTCGATGATGTCGATGCTCTTGGGTACCTTGAACGGTGCGATGCGTTCGCGTGCCCAGGCTATGACGCTGTCGGGATCGATCGCCGCGCCGGGTTTCGGCGCGCAGACCGCCTTCACCGCTTCACCCCATTTGGGATCGGGCACGCCGATAACGGCCACCTCCAGCACATCGGGATGGCCATAGATCGCGCTTTCCACCTCGGCGGGATACACATTCTCGCCGCCCGAAATGATCAGGTCCTTCACCCGGTCGTGGATATAGAGATAGCCATCCTCATCCATATAACCGGCATCACCGGTTTTGACCCAGCCATCATTGGTGAGGGTCTTTTCAGTGGCATCTGGCAGGTTCCAATAGCCGACCATGTTGTTCGACGAACGGGTCCAGACCTCGCCGACTTCGCCGGTCGGTGCTTCGTTGCCATCGGCATCGACCACCTTGATCTCGACGCCGGGCAGCGGCTTACCGGCGCTGCGCATGCGCGGATTGCCGTTGGGATCATGATCCTCTGGCGGCAGCATCACGATGGTGCCGGTGGTTTCGGTCATGCCGTAATTCTGGATGAACTGGCAGCCAAACATCTGGATGCACTCCCGCAACAATTCGAGCGGGATCGGCGCGGCTCCATACAGAATATATTTGAGGCGGCTATAATCCACCTGCGAACAGCGCGGATGCTGGAGCAGGATGTGGAGGGCTGCGGGCACGATGAAGAAGCGCGTCACGCCGCCTTTCTCGATCGAATCGAACAGCCCGTCAGGCGTGAACTCTGCCAGCACATAGGCCGGAAGGCCGGAGCCGATGGCCGTCACGCCCAGCCCGGTGCCCCCGATGTGGGAGCATGGCATGGCGACCAGCACCACCTCATCATCATCCCATTTCGTGTAGGCCAGATTGGCGGCGTTGGTTGTCTTGCGCAGCGCAAACAGGT
>SSGN01000038.1 GCA_008016945.1 Flavobacteriales bacterium | reverse complement strand
TGTGGTAGGTGACCATGTCGTTGAACAGCGCCTGCACCCGCTTGGGCAATTGCTTTTTCACGCGTGGAATCAGCACCTCGATCACGTCCTTCTTGATCTGTGCGAGCATCTTGGCCTCGGCGGCGAAATCATCGTGCTGGGTGCTGATCACGATGGCGTCGATGCGCTTGGGCGTGTGGTCGTCGTTGTACTCGATGGTCACCTGGCTCTTGGCGTCGGGGCGCAGGTAGGGCATCTTGCTGTTCTTCTCGCGGCGGATGGCGGCCAGCTCACGCAGCAGCAGATGGCTGATCTCCAACGGCAGCGGCATGTAGTTGTCGGTGTCGCGGCAGGCATAGCCGAACATCATGCCTTGGTCACCAGCACCCTGTTCTTCGGGTTTCTTGCGCACCACGCCCTGGTTGATGTCCGGGCTCTGCTCGTGGATCGCGCTCAGCACCCCGCAGCTGTGTGCCTCGAACATGTACTCGCTCTTGGTGTAGCCGATCCGCTCGATCACCTCACGGGCGATCTGCTGTACATCGAGGTAGGCCTCGCTCTTCACTTCACCGGCAAGCACCACCTGGCCCGTGGTCACCAGCGTTTCACAGGCCACCTTGCTACTGGGGTCGAAGGCCAGGAAGTGGTCGATGAGGGCATCACTGATCTGGTCGGCCACTTTATCGGGGTGACCTTCGCTGACGGATTCGGAGGTGAAGAGGTACGGCATGGGTTCGTTTGTGGAGGTGCAAAGGAAACGGTTCTCGCAGGATGGGCAAACCATACGCGCACATTGTCCGGAAGTCGAGGCCATGGACCTGGTCCCAAGAGGCGAGCCGTGCCCGGTGCGCCAAGCCGGATCCTTCGGAGCCACGGCCCGGGTCGGCGGTACGCGCCATCGGTGAAAGCCGGGGATAGCGGGAGGTTCGAGCGCGGTGAAAGGTGAGTGGGTGCCGATGCTAGAGGCGTTCGTATCGGATGGTGCGTGGCCTGGTGCGGAACGTGAGATGATTCGGATGAGCGGTTCGTGCGCTTGATGACGAGCTCCGCAATTTCGCCGCTCAAATGATCCAGATGACACGTACCCTTCGTTCCCTCGCTCTCCTGTCCGCCATGGGCGTCACCGCCATGTTCCACACCTCCTCGGCCCAGTTCGCCGTGGGTGATAAGGTGTTGGGCTTAAGCCTGGGCATCGGCGGGCATTATTCGGCAGGCAGTAGCTATTCCTCACAGACCCCCGCGCTCGGCCTCACCTACGAACAAGGGGTCACGGACCTGGGGCCGGGCACCCTCGGTGTCGGTGGTTACGTGGGCTACAAGCGTTTGTCGTACGACAACGATTGGGTGTACGCTGGTTCGCGCTACAACTACGATTGGACCTGGAATTACCTGATCATCGGTGTGCGCGGGGCCTGGCACTACAATGAATGGCACGGCGAGGACAAGCTGGACACGTACGGTGGCTTGATGCTGAGCTACAACAGCGTCTCCTTCAAGGACAATACGAACTACCCCTCGGGGTCGTTGTCGTACACGTACAACTCCGCCAGCGGGCTGGGCTTCACCGGATTCCTGGGTGCGCGGTACTGGTTCAACCAACAGCTCGGGGCCCAGGCCGAACTGGGTTACGGCATCGCCGTGCTCAACCTGGGGGTCTCCTACCGGTTGTGAGCGCAGCGCACCCGGTCATCGCCGCTCGAAGATGCGCACGTAGGCATTGGCGTACCCGGGTTTGAAATAGGCGGCGAGCGGACCGCTCAACGCTTCTGCCGAACAGGAGTTCGGATCCCCGCCCTGGCCGAAGATCACGATGTGGTCCACGGCCGGGGCTTCTTCTTTTCCCAGGTGATCGGCCAAGCGCCCGAGGCAGCGGTCGTGTCCGGTGATGTGGTCGCGCAGCACTGCGGGGAGTCCGGGGCAGATCACCAGAGGGAAATAGTCCATGGTGGTCTCGTAGTTGTCCAGGAGCACCACCGGGCGTTGGGTGGCCAGCAGGGAGGCCGAATGCCCCAGCAACCAATTGTCCTCGTTGGATATGGGGAGCACCACGCTGCCTTCCGGTAGGTGGCGTGCGGCATCCACCAGGAGGTCGCGCTTTTCGGCCAAGGGCGCCATGTGCTCGCGAATGTGTCCGTTGCGTGCCGTGTGGATCAGCAGGACCATGACCACCGGCGCCACCCACGCGGCTTGGGGAAGCGGCTGCAGGGCCATGGCGATGATGAGCAGCACCAAGGCCATCCATTGCAGGCGTACCGTGATGTAGCTCGCGTAGCCGGCGGAATCGGGCATGATGAAATAGAGGGCGAACAACACGATGCCCACCAAGAGCGGCACGTCGGCATGCACGATCCGCCATCCCGCGCGGTTCCGGAGGCGGGCGACCACCGCCAAGGCGCCACAAGCCACCAGCAGCACCTTCATGGCGTAGAGGAATTTCTCCTCCATGCCGAAGTGGTACAGCAGCAGGCTGCGCAGGTTGAACAGTTCGCGGAGGTGGTCCTGTTGTTCGGTGGCGGCCCAGCTGTTCGGATGCGCGGCACTGAATACCAGGAAGAGCCATACGGCGGGCACGCTGCACAGGAGGTAGGCGACCAAACCCTTCCAACGACCGGCGAGGACCCCGGAGCTCTTCCGTTCGCGGAGGCCGAGCAACAGCGCCAGCTCGTGGGCGCCGGTGATCATGAAGTAGAGCACCAGCGCCGTGGTGTGGGTGTAGAACAGAAGCAGAGCGGCCAGCAGATGGCCGACCAGGAAGGGCAGCGACAAGGCCGACCGGGACACCCACCAGGCACTGAGCGCGAAGGCCAAGGCCATGCCCAGGAGGTAGTTGTGGAACCCCAGCACCAGCATGAAGTTCACCGTGAAGGGGAGCACCAGCAGGATCAGCGGCGACCGGCCACCGAACGCCCGGAGCAGGGCATAGGCTCCCGCTCCCGTGCCGAACAGCAGCACGGCAAGCAAGAGGCGTTCGGCCACCAAGGGAGCGAACACTTGGGCCAACGCGCCCAGCACCAGGTGCCCCACTCGGTTGGGCACCACCTCGGGATTGGGGCAGTACACGCCGGCGGGAGCGCCCTCGAACAGCATGCGCGCGGTATGCAGGTGGGTCCAGCCATCGAGCGTGGGGAAGCTCGGGATCCAGAGGATCCACAAGGCGTTGAGCAGGAAGGCCACCAGGATCCCCCAGTGCAGGTAGTGCGCCGTACGTGCGTTGGTCATTGCCCTTTACGGGTCAGTTCCTTGAACACGTCCTCCAGTGCCCGTTCGCTCTTCTGCATGCCGAGCACCTGCAGCTGGTGGTCCACCGCGTAGCGGAACACGGCCGGCCGTATGTCCACGGTGGCGGCATGTTCCAACAACCAGGTGTGCCCTTGTTTGCGTTGTGCGGCCAGCACCCCGGGTATGTTGGCCAGTTGGTTCGGGGGCGTGTCACCGCTGAACTCCACTTCGAGCGCTTCGCGTTGCTGGGTGCTGCCGCGCAAGGTGCTGGCTTTGTCGTCGGCCACCAACGCCCCCCGGTCGATGATGATGACCCGGTCGCAGATGGCTTCCACCTCCTGCATGATATGGGTGCTCAACATCACGGTCTTCTTCTGGCCCATGCGCTTGATCAGGGCGCGGACGTCCACGAGCTGGTTGGGGTCCAGGCCGCTGGTGGGTTCGTCCAGGATCAACACCTCCGGGTCGTGGATCATGGCTTGGGCCAGCCCCACGCGCTGGCGATACCCTTTGCTGAGCATGCCGATGCGTTTGTGCTGCTCGGGCCCTAGCCCCACGAGCTCGATCATCTCCTTCACGCGCGGTGCTCGGTTCCGCATGCCGTGCAGGCCGGCCACCAGGTCGAGGTATTCCTTCACGTACAGGTCCAGGTACAGCGGGTTGTGCTCGGGCAGGTAGCCCACATGGCGCCGCACCTTCAGGCTGTCCTTGCCGGTGTCGAAGCCACAGACCGTTGCCGTGCCGTGGGTGGGGGGCAGGAAACACGTGAGGATCTTCATCATCGTGCTCTTGCCCGCGCCGTTCGGGCCCAGGAAGCCCACGACCTCGCCGGAGCCCACGGAAAAGGAGACCTCGTTCAGCGCCTTCTGGGTGCCGTAGAGCTTGGTGATGCCTTGTACGGTGATGGACATGCGGTGCGAAAGTAACGAGCACATCACGGGATAACGTGCGCGTTGCATCGTACGCCCATCTTTGCACCATGCCAGCAGGCCTCGTCATGCGCTCCACCGGAAGCCGCTACCTCGTTCGTGGCGACGATGGCACCCTGCACGAATGCGTGGCGCGTGGCAACCTGCGCATCAAGGGCTGGAAGAGCACCAACCCCGTGGCGGTGGGCGACCGGGTGGATTACCTGCCCCAGCAGAGCGAGGAGGAGGTGGGTTCCATCATCGAACTGCACGACCGCACCAACTACCTCGTGCGCAAGAGCGTGAACCTCTCGCACCACAAGCACGTGATCGCGGCCAACCTGGACCAGGCGCTGCTGCTGGTCACCGTGACACGGCCGCGCACCTCGTTCGGCTTCATCGACCGCATCCTCGTCACCGCAGAGACCTACCAGGTGCCGGTGGTGGTGGTGGTGAACAAGGTGGACGACCTGGACGAAGAAGAGCAAGAAGCCCTCTTCGAACTGGTGGACATCTACCAAGATGCCGGGTACAAGGTGCTGATGACCGCCGCGCTGCATGGCCGGGGCGTGGCCGAAGTGAAGGCGCTGATCGCGGGCAAAGTGTCGGTGGTGGTGGGACACCGCGGTGGGGGCAAGAGCACGCTGGTCAACGCCATCGACCCCGCGCTGGACCTGCACACGCTGGAGATCAGTGAGGCCAGCGGCAAGGGCCAGCACACCACCACCAACGCCGAGATGTACGAGGTGCAGGGGCTTTCCACGGAGCGCCCCACGCTCATCATCGACACCCCGGGCATCAAAGGCTTCGGCCTGGTCGATCTCGATGCCCACCACATCGGCGACCAGTTCCCCGAGATGTTCAGGCGCAAGGGCGATTGCCGCTTCAACGACTGCCTGCACAAGGACGAGCCCGGCTGCGCCATCCGCAAGGCGGTGGAGGAGGGCGACATCGCCGAAAGCCGCTACCGCAGTTACCTTGATATGTTGAACGGCGTGGAGGAGGACAGCCCCTACCGCCTTGATTAGCCCATACGGACCACCATGCGTGACCTCCTTCTCCTCGTACCGCTCACCGCCCTGGTCGCGTGCAGCGGCCCACGACCCACCGCCAGCAGCACGCCTGCAGCGGACCCCACCCGCGAACTCGCCTTGATGGGCAGCGATGCGGTGCTCTGGCAGAACGCGAGCGCCGAGGCCTACTGGATCTACGAGCAAGCCTACGAGCAGGCCGCCACCAAGCTGATGTGGAACATCGTGGAGCTGGCCGCGACCTACGGCGAGGGCCAACCCCGCAAACCCATGGCCGTGATCGTGGACATCGACGAAACGGTGCTCGACAACAGCCCTTACCAGGTCGAAGCCATCGAACACGGGCGCACCTTCGACCCACAGGATTGGCGGGCGTGGACGGATAAGGCGATCGCCAGGCCTTCACCCGGAGCCCTGGAGTTCCTGCTGCACGCGCACCAGGCCTCGTGCGAGGTGTTCTACATCACCAACCGCGAAACGGCCGAACGGGCCAGCACCTTGAAGAACCTTATCGCACATGGCTTCCCCAACGCCGATGAGGCCCATCTCCTGCTGATGGATGGCACCAGTGACAAGACCGAGCGACGTGCCCGGGTACGCGCCACGCACGACGTGGTGTTGCTCGCGGGCGATCAACTCCGCGACTTCGACGAGCGGTTCAAGGACCGGTCGGTGAACAGCGGGAAGGCGACCGTGGATGCCCTGGCCGACAGCCTTTCGAAGTACTTCATCCTGTTGCCCAACCCCATGTACGGCACGTACCGCGATGCCGTGCAAGGCAAGGGCACCGAGGCCGAGAAACATGCGCGGATGAAGGAATGGTTCCAACGCAACGGCCACTGAGATGCGCGCCGTGGTACAACGGGTGAGCGAAGCCGCTGTGGAGATCGACGGCCAACGCCGGGCGCACATCAACCACGGGCTGCTGGTGTTGCTGGGCATTGAAGTGGGCGATACCGAGGAGGACCTCGAGTGGCTCTGCGGCAAGGTGGTTCGGCTGCGCATCTTCACCGATGCGGAAGGCCTGATGAACCTTGATGTGCAACAGGTCCATGGCGACGTGATGGTGGTGAGCCAGTTCACCCTGCAAGCCAGCACGGTGAAGGGCAACCGCCCCAGCTACCTGCGCGCCGCACGGCCCAAGGAGGCCACGCCACTCTACCTCCGGGCCAAGCAGCGGCTCGGTGAATTGCTGGGCCGCCCCGTGCGCTCCGGCGAGTTCGGTGCCGACATGAAGGTGTCGTTGATCAACGATGGGCCGGTCACCATCATCATCGATAGCAAGCTCCGCGAATGAAGGACCCTCATACCGCCATCGGGAACCTCCAGGCCGAAGTGGACCAGTGGATCACCACCACCGGTGTACGCTACTTCGATCCGCTCACCAACATGGCCATGCTCAGTGAGGAGGTGGGCGAGGTGGCCCGCATCATGGCCCGGCGCTACGGCCAACAGAGCGAGAAGGAGAGCGACAAGGCGAAAGACCTCGGCGAGGAACTGGCCGATGTGCTTCTTCGTGGTGCTCTGCCTCGCCAACCAGACCGACACCGACCTGCAGGCGGCGTGGGAAAAGGCCATGGAGAAGAAGACCGTGCGCGATGCGGACCGCCACCGCCGCAATCCCAAGCTGGGGTAGTTCGGATCGGTCCGGATCAGTATCATTGCCGACCAAGCATCTTCCCCTATGCGCCTTCTCCGTGTATCCTTCCTGTTGTCCATGGCCCTGTGTGCCGCCTTGGCGGTTCCTGCACAGGAGGGCCGCACCAAGATCAAAGTGCGCATGAGCGCCGATGCCGATGCGGTGGACCGGTTGATCGCGGCACGCCTGATCCGCACCACGGAGAACAGCCTCGTGGTGCTGAAGGCCAAGGCCACCGGAGCGAGCTTGATGTTCATCCCCATCGTCGACTTGGAGTACCGCCTCGATCTGTACACCATGGACAAGATGGAGTTGGTCCGGTCCATCGAACCCAACCTCAGCTCGCCCATGGGCCGCACCGCCCTGGAGGATATCGTCATGTTCGGCGACAAGCCGTTGCTCATCGCCAGCCAGCGGCTCAAGGATGCCAAGAAGTTCCGCTTGTTGTGGCAGCAGTTCGATCCGCGCCTCACCAAGAACAACGCGCCGCTGCAAGAGTTCGCCTCCATCGACTATGAGAAGTCCACCAAGGGGTTCCCGTTCGTCGGGGCCGAGGCCGCACCTTTCGGCTTCGTCACCAAGCTCTCGCCGGACAAGACCAAGATGCTGATCCATAGCCCGGAGATGAGCACCGAGGACAAGCAGGCCGTACACTTCTTCATGGTGGTGAACGAGAAGATGGAGCCGCTGTGGCAGCAGTTCATCACCAGCGAGGTCAAGGGCACCCGCAGTTCGCTGCTCGATGTGGAGGTGACCAACGACGGCACGGCCACGGCATGGATCAAGAACAAGTTCGGCAACCGCGATGTGAAGAAGGGGGTGGTGGATTTCGAGTCGCGCGTGTACCGCATGAACGCGCAGGGCGTGAACGAGACCACCTTCAAGATGGAAGGATCGGACTATCCCGTGGATGTGGACCTGCTCAGCCTGGACGACGGCTCCATGGTGGTCGCCGGTGTTTATGGGTCCTTGGATGAGAAGAAGGACAAGACGCCAGGCTCCTTCACCGCGGTCTGGGCCAAGGATGGGGATCGCTTCGAGCAACGCGGCAAATACGAATTCCCGAAGACGGGCAAGAACAACGACAAGGTCCAGGAGGAGATGATCGTGGCCGACCTGCTGCGCGGCACCGATGGCCGGTACCATCTCGTCACCGAGGTCAGCTACAGCTATCAAGCCACCACGAGCAGTGCCGGGGGCGGATCGCGCACGGTGACCAGGTACGTGAACGGCGACATGATCGCCCATTCCTTCGATGCTTCCGGGAACCTGCTCTGGCGGACCGAGGTGCCGCGGTTCATCAACACCACGGCGTACTACCTGGGCAATTCGCAGGCGGTGCTCTTCGAGGACGAGCTCCACATCCTGTTCATCGACGACGAGAACAACATCGAACGACGCAAGAAGGGCGAGCGCCTGGAGAAGGGCATCGATGCCAAGGATTGCCGCAGCATGGTGGTGAGCTTCGACAACACGGGGAAGTACCGCACCAAGATCGTCTTGGTATCGGACAAGGATGCGGATTACCTCGCCGGAACGGGCATGTTCCAAGTGGACAAAGGCACCTTCTTCACCTACGGCCAGCGCAAGCTCGGCTCGGGCAAGCTCGTGCCCGTGAAGGTGGAGTTCTCCAAGGACGGCAAGTGATCACCGGTCAAGCCGCTCCAACAGGACCGTGCTGATGCGCTCCGTGGCCCCGGTGCGCTCCGATACATAGCGTTGTGCAGCCTGCGATGCGCGGGCGAGTGCGTCGGCATCATCCAGGAACCGCTGCAGCAGATGCCGTAGTTCCTCGGCGTTCTTCACCGTGTATCCCGCCCCGGCCTCGATCAGGCCCTGTGCTTCGGCGAAGCGGGCATGGTTGGGGCCGAAGATCACCGGCTTGCCCCATGCGGCGGCCTCCAAGGTGTTGTGTATGCCACTGCCGAAGCCACCGCCCACATACGTGATCGTGGCGTACCGGTACAGGCGCGAGAGGTAGCCCATGCGATCCACCAGGAGCGTACGGCACCCGGGGGTGGGGGCGCTCCAACGGGCCAAGGGCGTGGGGGCCAGGGACGATACGGCATCCAGGTGGTCGGGGGTGAGCTCGTGGGGCACCACCATCAGTCGAAGTCGCGGGTGATGGTGCACCGCGTCGAAGAGCAGGCGTTCATCGGCGGGCCAGGTACTGCCGGCCACCAGCACGGGCGCCGTGCTATCGTTGCAGAAGGCCTCGGCGATCGGCAGTGATCCGTGGTCCTCCACGATACGCATCACGCGGTCGAACCGGGTGTCGCCGCTCACCGTTACCGGGTGTACGCCGATGCCTGCGAGCAAGCTGCGCGACTCCTCGTTCTGCACGAACAGCCGGTCGAAACAGGCGAGCATGGCCCGATGGCCACCACCATACCACCGGAAGAAGGGCTGCGAGGGCCTGAAGATGGCGCTGACCAGGTAGGTGGGCACGCCGGCTTGGCGCAGGGCGTGCAGGTGCCTGTACCAGAACTCGTACTTGATGAAGACGGCCATGCGGGGCTTCAGCAAGGCCTGGAGCCGGGCGGCCTGGCGGGCGGTATCCGGTGGTAGGTATTCCACGTGGGTGGCCAACGGGTGGCCCACCCGTGCCTGGTAGCCGCTGGGGCTGAAGAAGGTCACCAGCACCGGCAGTTCGGGTCGGGCTTGCCTGATCGCTTCCAGTACGGGCCGTGCCTGTTCGAACTCGCCCACACTGGCACAATGGAACCAGATGCACCCTTGCAGCTCGGCGCGTTTCGCCTCCAGCCGTTGCCACAGGCCTCGGCGTCCTTCCACCCACGCCCTGGCCTTGGGCATGAAGGGGGCCGCCAAACGAATGGCGGCATGGTACAAGGCCGTTCCCAGACCGATCAGCGATGCCATCAGTAGTAGTGGAACCCGGTGTCCTTCTTCTTGTAGATGGGGAGGGTCCAGCCCAAACGAAGGCCGCTCAACAGGTCGAGGCGCTGCGCCTTGTTGTACTGCTCGGTATCGAAGTTGAAGGCCCGCAGCGGTCGCGTGG
Source organism: Flavobacteriales bacterium (assembly GCA_008016945.1). The sequence continues at coordinate 13,221 of SSGN01000038.1, read as the reverse complement.
CACCGGCGATCAACTCCAGACCGATGTGGAAGTTGATCCGCCCGTTGTTCCCGAAATGCTGGTAGCCGATGTAGGCCAGGCCCGCAGGTCCGGCGGTGAGCCTGTCGTAGCCGTGCAGGTACTCATCTTCCAACTGCGGCACCACGTTCTTCTGGGTCTGCACCCGCACCTTGTGCCGCAGGTAGCCACCGCCCAGCTTCAGGTGCAGGCCGGAGTTCGGGTTGGGCCCGAAGAGGGGGAAGATGCGGCCCACCGTGGCGAAGGCCGTCCAGCCGCGCTCGAACAAGAACACATCGGCCATCTCACCCTCCTGGTCCACGAACTGGCCCGCGCTGTTCATCACGTTCCGCACGATCCCCGGTTCCCGCACCTCGTTGCCGAAGATGAACCCGCCCTCGGCGCCCAGGGTGATGTTGTTGCGGAGCTTGCGCCAGGCCCCCAGACCGATGTTGTTGTTGGTGCCGAACCGTTCGGAGAGGTCCCCGCCGGCGATCTGATGGGCGTAGCTGGCTTGCACCGCCACCAGGGCCAAGGAGGTGTCACGGATGGTCTGGGCATGGCAAAGGGGCGCCGCCGATAGGAAGAAGAGGACAAGGAGGGGAGCGGTACGCATGCTTCCACAAAAGTAGCGCGCCACACAGCAGCGGCCGATCGCCCAGCGGTACATCGGGTAGCGTTGCGCTCGGCTATCTTCGCACCCCACCGGAACGAAACGCCGGACCACCGCAGAGCCGATGAAACCCATCCAGATGGTCGACCTCGTCGGCCAGTACCAACGCATCAAGCCCGAGGTGGATGCCGCCATGCAACGGGTGGTCGATAACGCCGCCTTCATCAACGGCCCTGAGGTGAAAGCCTTCGAGCAGGAGTTGGCCGCATACAACGGCTCTAAACATGTGATCGCCTGCGCCAACGGCACCGATGCCCTGCAGATCGCCATGATGGCCTTGGGGCTGAAGCCTGGCGATGAGGTCATCACGGCATCCTTCACCTTCGTGGCCACGGTGGAGGTGGTCGGCCTGCTGGGCATCACGCCCGTGTTCGCCGACGTGCTGCCGGGCACCTTCAACCTCGACCCCGCCGACATCGAGCGCAAGATCACCCCGAAGACCAAGGCCATCGTGCCCGTACACCTCTTCGGGCAGGTGGCCGACATGGAGGCGATCATGGCCCTGGCCGAGAAGCACGGCCTGTACGTGATCGAGGACAACGCCCAGGCCATCGGCGCCGAATACACGTTCAGCGATGGAACGAAGCGAAAGAGCGGAAGCATCGGCCACGTGGCCAGCACCAGCTTCTTCCCCAGCAAGAACCTCGGCTGCTACGGCGATGGTGGCGCGCTCTTCACCAACGACGACGACATCGCGAAGAAGCTGCGCCGCGTGTGCAACCACGGAAGTGATGTGCGCTACTACCACGAGGTGGTGGGGGTCAATAGCCGACTGGACAGCCTGCAGGCCGCCATCCTGCGTATCAAGCTGAAGCATTTGGATGAGTATGGCTCGGCGCGGAACAAGGCCGCAGCCTTCTACGATGAGGCCTTCAAGGGCATGGAACATGTGCATACGCCGGTGCGCAGTGGCACCAGCACGCACGTCTTCCACCAGTATACGTTGCGGGTCACGGGAGGCCACCGCGACGGGCTGAAGGCGCACCTCGAGGCCCATGGTGTCCCGGCCATGATCTACTACCCTGTATCCTGCCACCTGCAGAATGCGTACAAGACCGATCGTGCGCCGGAGGGCTCCCTTCCGGTGACCGAACAACTCACGCGCGAAGTGCTCTCGCTACCCATGAGCACCGAACTGGACAACGAACAACTCACGCACATCACCGCCACGGTGAAGGCATACTTCAATTGAATCGCACGGGCGTTTCCTGATGCGCCCCAATACGCAGCACATGAACATCGCAGTAGTAGGAACCGGATATGTTGGCCTTGTGACAGGCACCTGCTTCGCAGAAACGGGCAACCACGTGGTATGCGTGGACATCAACGCCGAGAAGGTGCAGATGATGAAGGATGGCAAGGTACCCATCTACGAACCGCACCTCGACGTACTCTTCGAACGCAACATCCGACAGGGGCGGTTGCGCTTCACCACCGATCTCGCCGAAGCATTGGAGAAAGCGCAGATCGTGTTCCTCGCCCTGCCCACACCTCCGGGAGAGGACGGCAGCGCCGACCTGAGCTATGTGCTCAAGGCCGCCGGCGACATCGGGCGCTTAATGAAGGATTACAAGGTGCTGGTGGACAAGAGCACCGTTCCCGTAGGCACCGCCGAGAAAGTGCATGCCGAGGTGGCCAAGTACGCCAAGGTGGAATTCGATGTGGTGAGCAACCCCGAGTTCCTGCGCGAAGGCTTCGCCGTGGACGATTTCCTCAAACCCGACCGCGTGGTGGTGGGCACCAGCAGCGAGCGCGCCCGCAAACTGATGGAGGACCTGTACAAGCCCTTCGTGCGCCAAGGCAACCCCATCATCTTCATGGACGAGCGCAGCGCCGAGCTCACCAAGTACGCCGCCAACGCCTTCCTCGCCGCCAAGATCACGTTCATGAACGAGATCGCGAACTTCTGCGAGGCCGTGGGCGCCGACGTGGACAAGGTGCGCATCGGCATGGGCACCGACACGCGCATCGGCAAGCGCTTCCTCTTCCCCGGCATCGGCTACGGCGGCAGCTGCTTCCCCAAGGATGTGCAAGCCCTGGCCAAGAGCGGCAAGGAGGCAGGCTACGACTTCCAGATCATCAACAGCGTGATGGAGGTGAACGAGCAACAGAAGACCGCGCTGATGCCGAAGATCGAAGCCTACTACGGCGGCGACCTGAAAGGGAAGCACTTCGCCATGTGGGGCCTCTCGTTCAAGCCCGATACCGACGACATCCGTGAAGCACCCGCACTGTACATGATCGATGCATTGACCAAGGCCGGTGCCACGGTGACCGCCTTCGACCCGGAAGGTGCGAACAACGTGAAGAAGCTGATCGGCGACAAGATCAATTACGCCAAGGACGAATACGAAGCGCTCAAAGGCGCCGATTCCCTGATCATCTGCACCGAGTGGGCCCTGTTCCGCACGCCCGACTTCGCGCAGTTGGAAAGCTCGTTGAAGGAGCGCACCATCTTCGATGGCCGCAACCTCTACGAGCTGGACGAGATGAAGGCCAAGGGTTTCCACTACGTGAGCATCGGCCGCAACGTGGTCACCGCCGCACATAGCCCGAAGGCGAAAACCAAAGCCACCGCCTGATCACATGGCAACGAAGAAGACCCCGGCGAAGGCCGAACGTTCCGGCAATGCACAAGTTCGGACCCGGCCGGCATCGTCCAAGGCACCCGTAGCGTCGGCCCACCGGATCGACAAACCCAGCGCGACCCGGAAGCCCCCTGCAAAGCGCGCCACCAAGCCCGCCAAGGCATCGGCCAAACGCGGAGCCCACACCCCCAAAGAGCGTGTGCTCATCACCGGTGCCGCCGGTTTCCTCGGTTCGCACCTGTGCGACCGTTTCCTGAAGGAAGGATACCACGTGATCGGGATGGACAACCTGATCACCGGCAGCCTCAAGAACATTGAACACCTCTTCAAACGCGAGGATTTCGAGTTCTACAACCACGACGTGAGCAAGTTCGTGCATGTGCCGGGTGAATTGAAGTACATCCTGCATTTCGCATCACCGGCCTCGCCGATCGACTACGAGAAGATCCCCATCCAAACGCTGAAGGTGGGCTCGCTCGGCACGCACAACCTGCTGGGCCTCGCACTGGCGAAGAAGGCGCGCATCCTCGTGGCCAGCACCAGCGAGGTGTACGGCGACCCCAAGGTGCATCCGCAGCCCGAGAGCTACTGGGGCCACGTGAACCCCGTGGGCAAGCGCAGCATGTACGACGAAGCCAAGCGCTTCCAAGAGGCCATCACCATGGCCTACCATCACTATCACGGTCTGGAAACGCGCATGGTGCGCATCTTCAACACCTACGGCCCGCGCATGCGCCTCAACGACGGCCGCGTGGTGCCCGCCTTCATGGGCCAAGCCCTGCGCGGGGAGGACCTCACCATCTTCGGCAAGGGCGACCAGACGCGCAGCTTCTGCTACGTGGACGACCTGATCGAGGGCATCTACCGCCTGCTGCTGAGCGACCACGCCGGTCCGGTGAACATCGGCAACCCGAAGGAGATCACCATCAAGCAGTTCGCGCAGGAGATCCTCAAGCTCACCGGCACCAAGCAGAAGCTGATCCACAAGCCGCTGCCCAGCGACGACCCCATGCAACGCCAGCCGGACATCACCCTGGCGAAGAAGCTGCTGGGCTGGCAGCCGAAGGTGGACCGCGCCGAAGGCATGCGCCGCACGTACGAATACTTCAAGAGCCTCACGCCCGAGGAACTGAACGAGAAGGAGCACTTCGATTTCGGGAAGTATTCGCGGAAGTAGGGCTAACTTCGTCTTCACCACCGCCTTGACGGTTCGCTCGCACAACGCATGGCAACGAAGCAACGCACCTTGTCCAAGAAGGCCGTCCTGCGGACCTTGAAGGAGATGCCCGAGCAGTTCGATGCGGATGAGCTTATCGAGCGTATCGTGCTGCTCCAGAAAGTGGCGGAAGGTCTCGCGGACGCCAAGGCCGGCCGAGTTTTGTCCATGGCCGAGATGCGCGCCCACATCGAGCGCAAATGGTCGAAGTGACCTGGACCCACCGCGCACGGAAGGACCTTGATGCCATCAGTGCCTTCATCGCGGAAAGCTCGCCGTACTATGCCCAGCGGACCGAGGTCGGGATCCTTGAACGGACGCTGGTATTGGAGGTACATCCGCTTATCGGTCATCCGGTGCAGGAGTTGAAGGATCCCGGCATCCGGGAGATCGCCTACGGAAGTTATCGCATCATCTATTGGGTCGCCGCGCCCGATCGGTTGTCCGTGATCACCGTGGTGCATGGGAAACGCAGGGTCACCCGAACGGCCATCCGATCAAGACTTTCCTTGGAATGACCCTCCGCATAGCCGGTGTTCCCGAACCCTACAACCTGCCGTGGCACCTCGGCATGGAGAAGCGCCGCTTCGCGCAAGCCGGTGTGGACCTGCAATGGCATACCGTACATGAAGGCACCGGCCGCATGTGCCAGATGCTGCGCGAGGGCGAACTGGACATGGCCGTGCTCGTGACCGAGGGCGCCGTGCGCGACATCCTGAACGGCGGCGACCACCGCATCGTGAGCACCTTCGTGGAAAGCCCGCTGCCGTGGGGCGTACATGTGCCTGCCTCATCCGCGTTGAAGGGCGGCGCCGACCTGGAACATGTGCCGTACGCCATCAGCCGCCTTGGCAGTGGAAGCCACATCATGGCGATGTTGCATGCCGAACGGACGGGCTGGCGGCCCCGCGCGGAGGACCTTGAGGTGGTGCACAACATGGAGGGCGCGGCGCAGCGCATGGCGCAAGGCCCGCCGGTGATCTTCCTGTGGGAGCAGTACGTAACCTCGCGCTACGTGGATGCCGGCGCCATGCGCTGCGTGGACGTGGTGAGCGGCGACTGGCCGGGCTTCACCATCGTGGCCCGCACGGCCTTCATTCGCGAACATGCGGCGGTGATGCGTGCTGCGTTGTCCGTGCTGCGCGACGAGGCCGCTGCCCTGCCCAACGATCCCCACTCCGTGGAATTGGTGATGCGGAACGCGGACTTCGGCGAGGAGCTGGCGCGCGAATGGCTGCGGCACGTGCGGTGGAAGGTGGAACGACCGGAACCCGAGACGTTCACGGCATTGGTGGCCACACTGCGGGCGTTGGAGTTGGTACCCGCGCATGGGCCGGTGCGGATCCTGGCGGATCGAGGTACCTGAGACGACCCGATCGGGCTGAGGAGCGAGCAACAGCGCGTCCATGCCGGGGACATGGGCGTTCCACCGCGTATTGTACGGAACGGCCCTTCGACTTTTGGTCGGGAGCGGTGTGATCACCGGTGTATGGGGTATTGCGTGAGCGATGGGAGCGGCGGCCCGGCGCAGGAAGGGCCTTGCGGATGCGCGCAACGAGGAGGCGACCGGAGGAAGCCCCCGCCGTGCCGCAGCCGCAGGCCCGGACCAGACGGCCACAGCGGACAGCGCGACCCTGTGCGCGGGTGCTGCGCGCCGGGGAAGGGGCACGCCCGAATGTGCCGCAATGCCCGCCCTTCGGTAACTTCGCCGCCCATCGGGTGGAGGGCCTCCGCGGCTCCTGTGCCCGATCATGACCCCGATGTCCTACACCGCCCACCCCAGCGCCGTCATCGACGAAGGCTGCACCATCGGTGATGGTACCCGGATCTGGCACTTCTGCCACATCATGCCGGGCTGCACCATCGGTGCGAACTGCAACATCGGCCAGAACGTGGTGGTGAGTCCCGGCGTGGTGCTGGGCCGCAACGTGAAGGTGCAGAACAACGTGAGCATCTACACCGGTGTGGTGTGCGAGGACGACGTGTTCCTCGGCCCCAGCATGGTGTTCACCAACGTGATCAACCCGCGCAGTGCTGTGAACCGCCGTGGCGAATACCTTCGGACGGTGGTGAAGAAGGGGGCTTCCATCGGTGCGAACGCCACCATCGTGTGCGGGCACGACATCGGGCGGTACGCCTTCATCGGCGCGGGAGCGGTGGTCACCCGCGAGGTGCCCGACCATGCGTTGGTGGTGGGCAATCCGGCCCGGCAGACCGGTTGGATGAGCGAGTACGGCCACAAGCTGAAGTTCGATGCGCAAGGCCTGGCCACCTGCCCAGAGAGCGGCGAGCACTATGAACTAACCGGCGGGGTGGTCCGCAAGCTCGCATGAGCGCACCGATCAAGTTCGCCGTGGTGGGCTGTGGCCACATCGGCAAGCGCCATGCGGAGATGGTCGCGCGGCATCCGGACGCCGAGCTGGTGGCCCTGTGCGATGTGCGTACGCGCGAGGAGGTGGGCGCCACGGCTTTCCCGGTGCCTTACTTCCAGGACCTCGCCACCATGCTCCAGGAGGTGCCGGACATCGACGTGGTGAGCATCTGCACCCCGAACGGCCTGCATGCCGAACAGAGCATCATGGCGCTGGAGCACCGCAAGCACGTGGTGTGCGAGAAGCCACTGGCCCTGAGCAAGGCCAGCTGCGAGGCCATCATCTACAAGGCGCTCCAGATGCACCGAACGGTCTTCGGTGTGATGCAGAACCGATACAGCCCGCCCAGCCAATGGATCAAGGGCGTGGTGGAGCAGGGCCTTCTGGGCGACATCCACCTGGTGCAGGTGAACTGCTACTGGAACCGCGACGAGCGCTACTACAAGCCCGGCGGTTGGAAAGGGACACAGGCCCTGGACGGTGGCACGCTCTTCACCCAGTTCAGCCACTTCATCGACATCCTGTACTGGCTCTTCGGCGACATCACCGACATCCAGGGCAAGTTCGCCGATTTCAACCACCACGCGCTCACCGAGTTCGAGGATAGCGGGCTGGTGACGTTCCGGTTCCTCAACGGGGGCATGGGCTGTCTCAACTACAGCACGGCCGTATGGGACAAGAACCTGGAGAGCAGCATGACCATCGTGGGCTCCACCGGAAGTGTGAAGATCGGCGGGCAGTACATGGACAAGGTGGAATACTGCCATATCAAGGACTACACCATGCCGGAACTCGCGCCGACGAATCCGGCCAACGATTACGGGGCCTACAAGGGCAGCGCCAACAACCACGGCTACATCGTGGACAACGTGGTGGATACCTTGCGCGGCCACACGACCCTGACCACCAATGCCCTGGAGGGCTTGAAGGTCGTGGAGATCATTGAACGCATTTACGAGAAGAGGAATGAGCAACTTGTATGAGCGCCTGCTGAAGAAGGAGGCGAAGCTGGCCGTGATCGGCCTCGGTTACGTGGGACTCCCCATCGCGCTGGCCTTCGCGCGGAGGATCAAGGTGGTGGGCTTCGACATCAACCAGAAGCGCGTGGACATGATGCGCAACGGCCAGGACCCCAGCGATGAGCTGGAGGCATCGGCCTTCGAGGGTTGCGACATCCACTTCACCGCCGACATCAACGACCTGAAGGACGTGGAGTTCTTCATCGTGGCGGTGCCCACACCGATCGACAACCAGAACATCCCCGACCTGACCCCGCTGCTGGGCGCTACGCGCACCGTGGGGCAGGTGCTGAAGAAGAACGACTACGTGGTGTACGAAAGCACCGTGTACCCCGGCTGCACCGAGGAGGATTGCGTGCCGCTGCTGGAGCGTCTGAGCAACCTGAAGTTCGTGGACGACTTCAAGGTGGGCTACTCGCCCGAGCGCATCAACCCCGGCGACAAGGAGCACACGCTGGAGAGCATCATCAAGGTGAGCAGTGGCTGCGACGCCGAGAGCGCCGAGGTGATCGCCAAGGTGTACGAATTGGTGGTGAAGGCCGGCGTGCACCGCGCCAGCAGCATCAAGGTGGCCGAGGCCGCCAAGGTCATCGAGAACACCCAGCGCGACGTGAACATCGCCCTGATCAACGAGCTCTCGATCATCTTCAACCGCATGGGCATCAACACCTACGATGTGCTGGAGGCGGCGGGCACCAAGTGGAACTTCCTCAAGTTCCAGCCGGGCCTGGTGGGTGGCCACTGCATCGGCGTGGATCCGTACTACCTCGTGTTCAAGGCCAAGGAGCTGGGCTACCACGCACAGATCATCGACAGCGGCCGCTTCGTGAACGACAGCATGGGCGGGTATGTGGCCAAGCAGACCGTGAAGAAGGTGATCGCTGCGGGCACCAATCCCGCCGATGCGCGCGTGCTGGTGATGGGCGCCACCTTCAAGGAGAACGTCACCGACATCCGCAACAGCAAGGTGGCCGATGTGGTGAAGGAGTTGCAGAGCTTCAGCTGCCACGTGGATGTGACGGACCCCCACGCCGACAGCGACGAGGTGAAGCACGAGTACGGCTATGCGCTGGTCAACGAGATGAAGGGTCCGTACGATGCCATCATCGTGGCCGTGAACCATGCGGAATATGCCGGTAAGGATGAGGCCTGGTTCAAGGGCATGCTGAAACCCAAAGGGGTGTTGGTGGACCTGAAGGGCGTGTTCCGGAAGAAGATCAAGGACCTTATCTACTGGAGCTTGTGAGCGTGCAACGCAACATCCTCATCACCGGCGGTGCCGGGTTCATCGGCAGCCACGTGGTGCGCCGCTTCGTCACCAAATACCCGCAGTACCGCATCATCAACCTCGATGCGCTTACCTACGCGGGCAACCTGGAGAACCTGCGCGACATCGAGAAGGCTCCGAACTACGGCTTCGTGAAGGCCGATATCTGCGATGCGGAAGCGGTGACGAAGGTGTTCCGGGAGCATGCCATCGATGGCGTGGTGCACCTGGCGGCCGAGAGCCACGTGGACCGCAGCATCACCGATCCCCTGGCCTTCGTGCGCACCAATGTGTTCGGCACGGTAACGCTGCTGAACACCGCGAAGGAAGCGTGGAAGGGCCGGTTCGAGGGCAAGCGCTTCTACCACGTGAGCACGGACGAGGTGTATGGGTCCCTCCACGACGACAGCCTCTTCCTGGAGACCACGCCCTACGACCCCCAGAGCCCCTACAGCGCCAGCAAGGCCGCCAGCGACCACTTCGTACGGGCCTACGGCAACACGTACAAGCTGCCTTTCGTACTGAGCAACTGCAGCAACAACTACGGCAGCCACCACTTCCCGGAGAAGTTGATCCCGCTTATGATCAACAACATCCGCAACAACAAACCCCTGCCCGTGTACGGCAAGGGCGAGAACGTACGTGATTGGCTTTGGGTGGAGGACCACGCCGCCGCCATCGATACCATCTTCCACACCGGTGCCAACGGCGAGACCTACAACATCGGTGGCCACAACGAGTGGAAGAACATCGACCTGGTACACCTCCTTTGCGCCATCATGGACCGTAAGCTGGGGCGCGCCGAAGGCGGGAGCGCCAAGCTGATCACGTACGTGACCGACCGTGCGGGGCACGACCTGCGCTATGCGATCGACGCCTCCAAGATCGAGCGCGAGCTGGGCTGGAAGCCGAGCATCACCTTCGAGGTGGGTCTGGAGCGCACCGTGGACTGGTACTTGGCCAACACCGCATGGCTGGACAACGTGACCAGCGGGGCATACCAGCAGTATTACAAGGACCACTACGCGCAACGATGAGGATGGCAGGAGGGGAACACCCGTTCTCCTTCGCACCTTTGCACCGACATGGGCCTCTTCAGCAGCCTCTTCGGAAAACGTGAACCGGCGCTCGGCGATGCCGATCTGAGCGGGCTGGGATGCGATGTGCATTCCCACTTCATCCCCGGCATCGACGATGGGGCGCAGACCATGGAGCAGACCATGGAACTGTTGGGCGCCATGGCCGAACTGGGTTACCGCAAGGTGGTGACCACGCCGCACAACATGGCCGATGGCTACAAGAACACACCGGAGATCATCCTCGGTGGGTTGGAGCGCGTGCGCGATGAGATCCGCCGACGTGGGTTGGCGATGGAGATCGAGGCCGCGGCGGAGTACTACCTCGACCATGAGCTGGAGCAGAAGGTCGTGGACCGGAAGGTGCTCACCTTCGGCGGCGACCACCTGTTGTTCGAGTTGCCCTTCATCAGCGAACCGGCGGTGTTGCTGAGCGTGATCTTCCAGATGCAGACCGCGGGATACAAGCCGGTGCTCGCCCATCCGGAGCGGTATACGTTCTGGTACAACGACCACAGCAAGTACGAGCGGCTGAAGGAGCGCGGTGTCCATTTCCAGCTGAACACCATCGCCCTTTCAGGAGCATACGGCCCCCAGGCCAAACAGGTGGCCGAACGGCTGATCGATGCGGGGTATTACGAATGGCTGGGGAGCGACTGCCACAGCATGAACCACGTGCAGGCGATCAAGAACACCTTGTCGCGGCCCTATCTGCACAAGCTGATCGCCAGCGGTAAGTTGCTGAACGGCACCCTCTGATCAGCCGCGTTGCTCCTTGGGCAGGAACACGCACAGCAGTCCCAACAGCGGCAGGAACGAGCAGACCTGGTATACGGTGTCGATGCTGGTGGCATCGGCCAAGGCACCGAGCACAGCGGAGCCCACCCCGGCCATACCGAACGCGAAGCCGAAGAACAACCCCGACACGAGCCCCACGCGGCCGGGGATCAGCAGTTGCGCGTACACCAGGATCGCGGAGAAGGCCGAGGCGAGCACCAACCCGGCCAGCACCGCCAGGATGGTGGTCCAGAAGGGGTCGGCGTAGGGGAGCGCCAAGGTGAAGGGCGCGGCACCGAGGATGGAGAACCAGATGATGGTGCGGTACCCCACACGGTCGCCGAGCAGGCCACCGATCAGGGTGCCCACGGCCGCCGCGAAGAGGAACACGAAGAGCTGGACCTGCGCGGCCTGTACGGTCAACCCGAACTTGCCGATCAGGTAGAACGTGAAGTAGCTGGTCATGCTGGCGAGGTAGAACTGTTTGGAGAAGATCAACAGCAGCAGGATCGCCACCACGCCGACCACGGTACGGCGCGGCACCGGGGTGCGTTCCACCTTCGGCAGACGTGCCAGGCGATGCTGGCGGAGCGCCGTCATGCGCAGGTACCAGCGCCCCACGCGCCACAGCACCACCATGGCGATCAGCGGCAGCACGGCGAAGAGCGAGATGCGGCCCTGCCCCAGTGGAACGATGATGGCCGCCGCGAGCAAGGGGCCCAACGCCGAACCCGCGTTGCCGCCGAGCTGGAACACCGATTGCGCCAATGCACGCTTCCCGCCCGATGCCACGTACGCCATGCGCGACGCCTCGGGATGGAAGATCGACGAGCCCACGCCAACCAACGAAACGGCGATCAATATGGAACGGAATGAACCGGCCCACGCCAGCAAGAGCAGGCCAGCGAGGGTGAACACCATGCCACCGACCAGCGCGAACGGCCGGGGCTTGCGATCCGTCCAATGCCCAACGAGCGGTTGCAGGATCGAAGCGGTGATCTGGAACGCCAGCGTGATCAACCCGATCTCGGCGAACGAGAGTTGGTACGACTCCTTCACCAGCGGATAGATCGCCGGGATCAGCGACTGGATGGTGTCGTTGAGCAGGTGCGAGGTCGCGATCGCGAAAAGCACCGGGAAGGCCGTGCGGTCAGCGACGTGCTTCGCGGTGCTCTGCGGGACAAGGGTCGGCGACTGCGCTGCCATTGGGCGGTGCGAAGGTATCAGCGGGGTCAGCGCAACGTTGCATGGTCGATTATCTTTGGATGGAACAACGAGCCATGACCATCCCTCAGCGCAAAGCACACCTGAAGAAGCTCATCGATTCGGTGAAGGACCCGGCCGTGCTTGAAAAAGTGGCCATGGTACTGGAGCAACCGGTGGGTGAAAGCGTCATGGTCAAACGCGCGCTCAAGGCCGAAGAGGATCTGAAAGCTGGGCGCTTCCAAACCTTGGAAGAATTCAGCAAGGACATGGATGAGTTCATTGAGGGGTTGTACGCGAAGAAGGCTAAGAGCAAGCGTCGCGCGTGAAGCTCATCGTACTCGCTCAGGCCAACGATAGCAAGCGGCGGACATTGCGTCTGTTGGCACGGACACACTCCATCAGCTACATCCGGGGGCTACAGAAGGAGGTGGTCGACAAGTTGGAATGGCTGAAGGACAACGCGTTCAGCGGTCAATTCGAACCCGAGCTTGAGGAGCTTGGCTTACAACACCGACGGGTGATCGTTGGGCCGTTCAAGATCATTTATCGGGTGGTTTCTGATCGGATCGTCGTTACCGACATTTTCGATTCGCGGCGTGATCCGCAGGGGATGAAGCACTAGCGTTCTGGCCCCTCGAACGGATCGGTAAGGTGTGGGATAGAGACCGAACGATCAGATTCCTGATCGTGATGGTGAGCAGAACGGCGACGATCGTGTCGAACAAGATGATGAAGGTGGATTCATCCAGCACCTCACCGAGAATTGACTCGTGGATCGCGAAGGGAATGAAATTGAAACCACATCCCAGCTTCAAGCAGGTGAATAGAAATGCGATCGGGCCGGCCGCAGCGAGTATCCATAGCACTACGGTTTTGATCACCCCTACGCCGCGCTCGTCTCCACCTCCTTGCTCACTTTCTTGAACAAGCCTTGGAGCACGTTGCCGGGGCCCACCTCCACCGCCTTGGTGCAGCCGTCGGCGAGCATGTGCTGCATGGTCTGTGTCCAGCGCACGGGGGCGGTGAGCTG
>SSGN01000150.1 GCA_008016945.1 Flavobacteriales bacterium | reverse complement strand
GGCTCAGGAAGCGCTGCACCTTGCGGGCGCGCAGTACGGCCATCTTGTCGTCCTCGCTCAATTCGTCCATACCGAGGATGGCGATGATGTCCTGGAGCTCCTTGTAGCGCTGGAGCAGGGCCTTCACGCGTTGGGCGCACGCGTAGTGCTCGTTGCCCACCACGGCGGGGGTGAGGATCCGGCTGGTGCTGTCCAGCGGATCCACGGAGGGGTAGATACCGAGCTCGGCGATCTTCCGGCTCAATACGGTGGTGGCGTCCAAGTGGGCGAAGGTGGTGGCCGGCGCAGGGTCGGGCAAGTCATCCGCAGGTACGTGCACCGCCTGCACGGAGGTGATGGAACCGCGCTTGGTGGAGGTGATGCGCTCCTGCATGGCCCCCATCTCGGTGGCCAGGGTAGGCTGGTAACCCACGGCGCTCGGCATACGGCCCAGCAGCGCGGATACCTCCGAACCCGCCTGGGTGAAGCGGAAGATGTTGTCCACGAAGAAGAGGATGTCGCGACCGCCGCTCTGCTCATCGCCATCACGGAAGTACTCGGCCAGGGTGAGGCCGCTCAGGGCCACGCGGGCGCGGGCTCCGGGGGGCTCGTTCATCTGTCCGAAGATGAAGGTGGCCTGGCTCTCGGCGAGCTTGGCGTGATCCACCTTGCTCAGGTCCCAGCCGCCCTTCTCCATGCTGTGCACGAAATCGTCGCCGTACTTGATGATGCCGCTCTCGATCATCTCGCGGAGCAGGTCGTTCCCTTCGCGGGTGCGCTCGCCCACACCGGCGAACACGCTGTAGCCGCTGTGGCCTTTGGCGATGTTGTTGATCAGCTCCTGGATCAACACGGTCTTGCCCACCCCGGCGCCACCGAACAGGCCGATCTTACCCCCTTTGGCGTAGGGCTCGATCAGGTCGATCACCTTGATCCCGGTGAACAGCACCTCGGTGCTGGTGCTCAGCTCGTCGAACTTCGGTGCCTCGCGGTGGATGGGGTAGCTCTTGCCGGTGTTCACCTCCTTCATGCCATCGATGGGGGCACCCACCACGTTGAACAGGCGTCCTTTGATGGCATCGCCCACGGGCATGCTGATGGCCTTGCCCTGTGCCACCACCTGGGCGCCACGGCTCAGGCCGTCGGTGCTTTCCATGGAGATGGCACGCACGGTGTCCTCACCGATCAGCTGCTGGGTCTCGAGGACCAGCACGCTACCGTTGGGGCGGGTCACGTGGAGTGCATCGTAGATGTTGGGCAGGTCGTTACCGGCCTCGAAGCGAACGTCGACCACGGGTCCGATGACCTGGACGACCTTTCCGATGTGCTTGGACATGAGCTGGTTATGCGGTTCGGGAAGGGGTGCTCCCGGGGTTTGCGGCCGCGAAGGTAGGGCTTAGTCGCGGATGCGCCAATGATGTGGATAGCTTGTTGAAAGAGTGTGGGGAAAATGGAATGGAACGCTGATGACGCAGATACAGCTGATCTGCGCGGATCAAACCATGTACATCGCAACGATGAATTGCCTCATTGGCCTAGATGAAAAGCTCTTGCCTGAAAGGAACGCCATGATGGTGGGACTTGGCGCGTGCGTTCACGAGGCCGTTTTCTGGCTTTGGCTAGCACGCTTCAATGATTCGACTGGTCACAAATGATCGCTTCGGAACATCAACACGCTTCTCCAAATGGGCCTATCAGCGTTCATCAGCTGTATCTGCGGCATCTGCGTTCCCCGTATTTGGGTTTCTCTCCGACCTTCGCCCCCCGATGCAAGTCCACACCGACATCGCCGCCTTCAAGAACGTCCGTCGCCCGGTGCTCACCACGGGCACCTTCGATGGTGTGCACCGCGGGCACCGCAAGATCCTGGAACAGCTCACGGCCGTGGCGCGCAAGGAAGGCGGCGAGAGCGTGCTCTTCACCTTCCATCCGCACCCGCGCATGGTGCTCTTCCCGAGCGACAACGACCTGAAGCTGCTGAACACGCAACAGGAGAAGGCCGCACAATTGGAGGCCGCCGGTCTGGACCACTTGTTGGTAGTGCCCTTCAGCCGGGAGTTCTCGCGCATGCATGCGGCGGAGTATGTGCGCGATGTGCTCGTGGGTGGCATCGGCGTGCACGCCGTGGTGATCGGCTACGACCATCGGTTCGGCCGCAACCGCGAAGGTGATCTGAAGGTGCTCCGTCAGTACGGTGAAGCGTATGACTTCAGCGTGGAGGAGATCCCCGCGCAGGAGGTGGACCACGTGAAGGTGAGCAGCACCAAGATCCGCCAAGCCTTGCTGGATGGCGATGTGGTCACGGCCAACGAACAGCTCGGCTATCCCTATTCACTCTCCGGCGTGGTGGTGAAGGGCGATCAGCTGGGCCGCACGCTCGGCTATCCCACCGCGAACATCGGCGGCATCGATCCCTTCAAACTGATCCCGGCCGATGGGGTGTACGTGGTGCATGTGGAGTTGAAGGAGGGTGGCTTCGGCGGCATGCTCTACATCGGCGAGCGACCCACCCTGAAGAACCCGGAGCCGCAACGCAGCGTGGAGGTGAACATCTTCGGGCTGGAGCGCGACCTTTACGGCGAAGTGATCACCGTACGCTTTCTGGAAAGGGTCCGTGGCGACATGCGATTCGATGGCCTCGACGCGTTGAAGCGGCAGATGCAACAGGATGAGGCCTTCGCACGTCAACGTCTGGGACGATAGATGATGATGAACTCGCTCTCCCCGCGCATGCCCGGCCCGTCCGATCCCCGGCTGGCTCGTGCCGAACGCCAACCCTCCGCCGGGTCTCTCGTAGCGGACCCTGCGGCGTTCACCCCCCCGAACCTCCGCCGGATCTCTCGTAGCGGGCCCTGCGGCATTCAAGCCCACGAACCTCCACCGGGTGGATCGCAGAGCACCCTGCGAGGCGCGACCGCATCCATCATCTTCATCGTAAGCATCATTCTTGCGTTCCCGTTCACCACGAACGCGCAACTCTTGGATGCGGTGGCACTCGACAGCATGCGCACCTTCCGCAGCCTGGAGAAAGCACTGGCCAACCCCGACCAGGTGTATCGCCTGGACCTTTCGGGCCAGAAGTTGAAGGCGGTGCCCGAAGGCGTGTTCCTGCTGAAGAACCTGAACGCGCTGGACCTGAGCCACAACAAACTGAAAGCCCTGCCCGAACGGATGCAGGAGCTGCGGTACATGCAGGAGTTGCGGGCGTCGCGCAACAAGCTCACCGCGCTGCCAGCGGGCCTCTGCCGCCTCACGCACCTGAAGCGCCTCGACCTTAGCCGCAACGGGCTCAGAGGGCTGCCCCGGTGCGTGGGGGCTTTCAAGGAGCTCGTTTCGCTCGACCTGTGGGATAACGACCTTTCCGACTTCCCCGAGGAGATGGCCGAGATGCAGGCGCTACGGTTCCTCGATCTGCGCGCCATCCAGTTCGAAGTGCCGGAGATGGAACACCTGCAGAACCTGCTGCCCGCCACGAAGATCTTCTTCAGCCAGCCCTGCAACTGCGGGATGTGACCTTCGCATGGCGGCGCTCCAAGTGAATGATGTGCTCGAGTGGACCTCGGTGGTCCTCAACATCGGCTATGCCTATCTGCTGGGCAGGCAGTTGCGGGTGGGGTGGTTGCTGGGCTTCGTGGCCTCCTCCATCGGGGTCTGGCTCTATGCGGACCAAGCGGCCTGGCTCATGGCGGCGCTCAATGTGTTCTATGCGGCCATGGGGTTGTACGGGTGGTGGAGCTGGGGGCGTACCGTGGAGGTGCAGGCAACGGTCCGCTTCGCATGGTGGCAGCATGCCGTGGCCTTGGTGGTCACCGCTGTGGGCACGGTGCTGCTGGTGTGGGCCATGCAGGCCATGGCACCATCGGGTAAGCTGCTCGGCATGGAGGCGTTCATCACCGTATCGGCCATGGTGGCCACGTGGATGATGAGCCGGAAGGTGCTGGAGAACTGGCTGTATTGGATCGCAGGCGACCTGGTGGCGGTGGGGTACAACCACCTGATCGGCTACCAGGGGTATGCCTTGCTCAATGTGGTGTACATCGCGCTGGCCGTCATCGGCTACGTGCGTTGGCGCAGGGGGGCAGGCCACTTGGACATGCAATAGCGGCCGAAGATGCGCGGCTATTCTTTCATTGGCCGATCCGGGAGGCCCGTTCCATAGCGGGGCCTGCGGAACAGGTCTCGCGGAGAAGGCATGGGGAAGAAGAACAAGCGGATCGTATCGGAGGTCCCAATGGTACTGAGCCGGTGATGAAGATCCGGCCGAGCTCTGCGATCTGGACCACTGGGGTGATAGCGTGAAAGGGTGCGAGGCATTTCACCTTCACACGCTTTTCACCTTTTCACCATTGGATCGACCGGGTCTTTCATGCCGTCCCAGTGATACGGTGAACGAGCAGGAGCGGTGGGCATGCCTGCGGCCCCGCTCCCCCGGTCAGGATCGCTGCAACGCTCGTTCGTGGAACGTCGTCACGATCAACAGCATCAAGAGCAGGTACACGCTGTCCTCGACCGGGATGGTGTTCATCCGGATGCCGAGGTTCTCCGCATCGTTGTACCACACGATGGGTTCGGGCAGTAGCCATCCGGTGAGGATGCCGTTCACCAGGAGGAAGGGGATCAGGCTCACGGCCAGGCCGGCATAGAAGCGACCCAGCCAAGGGCTGCGGGCCACGAACACGTGGTAGGCGAGGAACAAGGCGGTGCCGATGAAGGTGATGCTGGTGTACAGCCGGTGGAGGTTCCATACCCCGATGAGCAGCAACGCCACGGCAAGAACGATGCTCAACGGTCGGGCGGCCGTTGCGAGCGGGTCGCGTGGCAGAGCATCGCGCATCACCTCGTAGAGGAACATGCAGGCGTAGGGAATGGTCACGAAGAAGAGCCACTCTTCCAGGGGTAGGCCCAGTAGAGTGGCGCCCGTCAGGTAGCGCGGGTTGAACCCCCAGATGCCATGTGCGGCGAATGCCACATCCCAAGGGATGAGGATCAGTGCCATCACCCCGATGCCGAGGAAGATGCCGGGCCAGCGGGTATGGAAGCGAAGCCGGTGCTCGAAGCTCGCCATCAAGGGGAAGGCCACGCTCAACAGATCGAGCAAGAGGTAGGTCCAGCGCTCCACGGGCGCAAAGGAACGCCAGGGGCCGCCAGCGTGCGAAGGCCCTGGCCGGGGCCTCCGCACGCTGGTCGGGACCTCACCGTTTCACCAACCGTCCCGTGGCGCGGATCCCTTCGCCATACACCTCCACGGTGTAGGCGCCCGGTGCGAGGGTGGATACGTCCATGCGCAACTGTTCGGCCTGGCGCTCCACACGTACTGCGATGGCACGTCCCGTGGCATCGAAGAGCCGTGCACGGGTGCCCGCGGGCAGGGTGCCGGGCAGGGTGATCGAGACCATGTCCTTCGCCGGATTGGGGTGGATGGCCACCGTGCGTGTAGGGGGGCCTTCGGCGATGGCCGAGGTGAGGTCGGTGCTGATGATGTTCTCCAAGACCTCCGAAGCGCCACCCACCACCAACTGATCGGACCCGAGCAGCGCGATGCTGTTGCCGTAGCCCATGAAGTCGCAGAGCGGTTCCACATCATCAGGCGCTCCGTTGTAGGCCATCACACCACGTCCGTACGTCATCGGCGTGTTGATGTGGAAGTCGCCCACGATATAGATACGGCCGCCGTGCACGAGCATGGCATAGGCCACGGAAGGGGCATCCACGGGGGAGGTGGAGATGTAGTTCATGATGTTCGGCATCAATGGTGCCCAGGTGCCCTGATCGGCCACGATGCTGGCCAGCCCGAAGTAGGGTCCTGTCATGGCCACCATCATGCCGGTGGCGTACAAAGCCCCGTCGTGTACCATCAGGTCGTGCACGGTGCCGTCCAGCCCGTCGGCCACCTGGTGCCAGCCGGCGTTCATGTATCGCGCCACGTGCATGATCTCGTTCTGCGTGGAGAGGAAGGCGCCGGTGAACTCCCCGCCGGCGATCAGGAAGTCCTCGTGGAACTCCAGCGCGTGGATGGGTCCGTTGAGCACCCCTGGCAAGGGCGACCAGTTCCCGCTCTGCTTCACCTTCACGCCATGGTCCACACCAGCGAAGCCCGATTCGCTGCCTGCCGCGTACAACTGGCCGTTGTGGCTGTGCAGGGCGGTCACCTCTGCCCATTTGCTCGCGAACACGGTTTCGCCTTCCCAAGCGGTGCCGGTCCAGTGCAGCAGGTCGATGCTGCCGTTGTTGAACGAACCGCCCACATGGATCACCCCCTCATGCACCACGGCGCAGGTCACCACCCCATCGGGTAGGGTGCCCATGGCGGTGTATCCACTGCCGTTCCAGCGCGCGGCACCTTGGCAGGCCACACCGCCGGCGTAGGTGAAGGTACCCACCACCAGCAGGTCGCCGTCGGGCAGGGTGAGCACCTCGTTCACCGTGTTGTTGGTGCCACCGCCGAGGGTGACCCACGGGATCACGGGCGGATACGCCGGCTGGATCCAGGCCAGCTCATCGGCAGTGAAGCCATGGTCGGTGGCCCAGGTGCTCACCGGGGCTTGGAACCGGGCATCGGCGAGGATCTCGGCGAGGTATCCCGTTTCCAGTTCGGCATCGATCCTTTCGGCGAGCGTGCGGTGCCCGCTCGCGATCATCAGCTGGCCCACGGCACAAGCGGTGCCCTGCGGGTCGATGAAGATGGGGTTGCGGTAAGGGAGCACGTGGTTCTGCGGGAAGCGCCCGGCATCGGCGTACGTGCCCAGCACCTCGAGCAAGGCCGCGCGCTCGGTGGCTTGCGCTGCGCTCAGCCCTGCGGGGGCGTGCGTGGCGAGGTGTTCGCGCACCAGGTGGAGGTGTTGTGCGATCCGGTCCTTCTCTTGCGCGAACCGAACGGGGGTGGCGGGTCGGGCTGGCGTATGGTCCGTCCACTGTGCGTTCACCTCGAGCAGGTGGTCGTACAGCGGTGCGTTCGTATCCGGTGCCAGCTGACCGTGCATGGTGGCCGAGAGGAGCAGGGTGATGGGTACCAGTAGTTGTTTCATGGTCGTAAGGTGTCCGTGTCCATTGTCCGTTGTGAAGGGGAGACGCGGGTGGCTTCGCCGTACGCTGCCTGCACGGTGATGGAAAGTTACTCAGGCGGTGAAGGAGCCGTCGTTCCATGCCGGTGATCCGGTTCGTGGAAAGGCGCGGAAGTGAAGATGGCCGCGGGTTTTGGGCTATGTCTGGGCCCCGCGGTCGAGTCGAAGGAGACATTGCTTCGCTGCCACCTAAGCGCCCGTTCGGGAGATCCCGAACATAGGAGGCGCTTACCTTCGAAACCGATGCGCGTGTTGAGGATCGCCGTGGTAGGGCCGGAGAGCAGCGGGAAGACCACGCTCGCCGAGGCGTTGATGAGGCACTTCGGCGGTGGCCGGGTGGCCGATGGAACGCGGGAGTATGTGGAGGAGCTGGAGCGGCCCTACATCGAAGAAGACCTGCTGGCGATGGCCCGAAGCCACGCGCAATGGTTCGCGGATGCGCCCCTGCATGCCGCCGAGGGCCGCGAGGAATTTCGGCGTAACGAACCGGTGGGCCGCAGCGTGTCGGTGGAGCCGGTCTTCTTCGACACCGACATCCTCAACATCAGGATCTGGAGCATGGAGAAGTATGGTCGTGTACACCCGGGGATCGATCGGCTGGTGCACGACCTGCGCTACGACCTGCGCCTGCTGTGCCGCCCCGACATCCCTTGGGAGCCCGATCCGCAGCGCGAGAACCCGCACGACCGCGACCGGCTGTTCGCGATCTGGGAGCGGGAGATGAAGGCGTTCGGGTTCCTATACATCGTCATTGAAGGTAGCCGCGAACAGCGCCTGCACATGGCCACGAGCATGGTGGGTATGTTGATGCAGGGGAAGGCGGAATGAACATCGTTCGCCTAGCGCCCGCAGACGTTCCGGCACCAACCCGTAGCGTCCCCGGCGTCCGCAGACGGTCCGGCACCAACCCGTAGCGTCCCCGGCGTCCGCAGTCGTTCCGGCACCAACCCGTAGCGTCCCCAGCGTCCGCAGACGGTCCGGCACCAACCCGTAGCGTCCCCAGCGTCCGCAGACGGTCCGGCACCAACCCGTAGCGTCGACCCTCAGGGTCGACCTATTCACGGTTCACCGCCATTTCGCAGGATTGTCCACGATATACCGGGCGATCCGTTCGAATTCGCCGCGTGTGGTACGGATGACCCGGTCGTGATACCCGGGTTGCCAGTACCTGCGCCCCGGCGTGTTGTCGCGTTCGTTCAGTTTGTAGGTGGTGGACGCCTTGAAGGCGGCGAGAATGGCCCCCAACGATCCGGGGCGTGGCCCGCGCGGACGTGCGATCGTTGACGTGGTATGGTCAGCAGACGTCCCCGGTTCCGCATGCCCGTCCGGTCCCACATTCGTAGGTCCCACATTCGTAGACGTCCCCGGTTCCGCATGCCCGTCCGGTCCCACACCCGTAGCGTCGACCCTCAGGGTCGACCCGCTCAGGGCCGACCCGCAACGGTCCAATATCAGTATCGCATGCAGGTGATCGGGCATCAGTTGCACCTGATCCAGCCGCAGGTGTTTGAAATGATGTGGCAGCGCAAGCCATTCATCCAGCACGAGGCGCCCGGTGTCGGTCGGTTCCAAATGCGCATCAGGTCCGGTGCCCACGATGCGGCCGAAAAGATGCTGCCGTGCGCGGGTGCATAGCGTCACGAAATACGCGCCATGGTCGTAGGCATGGCCGCGCAGGCGGGGGTGGCGGTGCGTTCTTCGCGGAGGCATGATGTGTGGGCGTTCCGAAATATCGGGGATCCTGCATTGGTCGACTCTGCGGTTCGTCGGAACGGTGCGTTGATCCATGGCATCGCCGATCACCCTACCTTCGCCCCCGTCTTGCATCGGGGTGCCCCTTAGAAGGCTGAGATCATACCCGTTGAACCTGCGCAGGTAATGCTGCGAAGGGAACCACAGCCCGGAACGCCGGGGCTCCTCCGTGCAACGACACATCCAACGGAGGAGCGATCATGAAACACATCCTTTCTTATTGCGCTGCGCTGTTCACCGGCCTGTGCGCGTACGGCCAGACACACCTTGGCGGCACCATCACCGGCCCATCGAACGATCCATTGGAAGGCGTACACATCGTGGTGGGCGATGACCAGCACTTCGGTGCCACCACCGGCCGCGATGGGCGCTATGCGGTGAATGGCCTGCGTCCCGGCGCGGTGCGCGTGCGGCTTTCGTACATCGGCCACATGCCGGTGGACACCACCTTGCGACTCGTGACGGGCGTCAACACCTTCAACCTTGCGTTGCGCGCTTATGCGCATGCCTTGCGCGAGGCCGAGGTGAGCGCCCTGCGCGCCGGTGACCGTGCGCCCTTCGCCAAGAGCGTGGTCACGCGCGACGAGATCCAGCGCATCAACACCGGCGTGGACCTGCCCTACCTGCTGGACCTGCAACCCAGCGTGGTGGTCACCAGCGACGGTGGAACCGGCATCGGTTACACCGCCATGCGCATCCGCGGCAGCGACGCCACGCGCACCAACATCACCCTCAACGGTGTGCCCTTCAACGACCCCGAGAGCCAGGGTGCCTTTCTCGTGAACATGCCCGACATCGCCAGCAGCACCGAGGACATCGAGATCCAGCGCGGCGTGGGCACCAGCACCAACGGACCGGCGGCCTTCGGTGCCAGCGTCAACCTGCGCACCACCGCGGTGAAGCGCGACGCCTGGGGCCTGCTGAGCGCGAGCGGCGGATCGTACAACACGCAGCGCTATTCGGTGAGCGCAGGCACCGGCCTGCTGGGCGCGGAGGAGGGGTCGAAGGTCAGCCTCGACATGCGCCTCTCGTCCATCACCAGCGATGGCTACGTGGACCGCGCCACCGCCGACCTGAAGAGCTACTTCCTGCAAGGTGCATGGATCGGCAAGACACGGTCGTTGCGCTTCATCACCTTCCGAGGGAAGGAGATCACCTACCAGGCGTGGGCCGGTGTGGATCCCGCGATCCTGGACACCAACCGCACCTACAACCCGTACAGCTACGTCAACGAGGTGGACAACTACGACCAAACGCACTACCAGCTGCTGTTCGACCAGCGGCTCGGTGCCAACGCCACGCTGAACCTCACGCTGTTCCGCGTGAATGGCGCGGGCTACTACGAGCAGTACAAGCCCAACGACAAGCTGTCCACCTACGGCATCGCAGCGGCGGTGATCAACGGCGACACCATCACGCGCACCGACATCATCCGCCGCCGCTGGTTGGACAACACGCTCACCGGTGCCAACCTCAGCGCCGACATCACCCTCGGTGCGCACCACCTCGTGCTGGGTGGCAACTTCTCCGACTACGTGGGTGATCACTTCGGCGAGGTGATCTGGGCGTGCTACGCGGGCGATCTCGACATCCGCGACCGCTACTACGACAACGATGCGCGCAAGACCGATGCGAACGCCTTCGCCAAGCTCACCTACGCCATCAACGACAAGGTCGATATGTACGGCGATGCGCAACTCCGCCGCGTGGACTATTCCTTCCTCGGCTTCAACCGGGACCTTGAGAACATCACGCAGCGGGTGGACTACACCTTCTTCAACCCGAAGGCCGGTGTGCTGTGGCGCCTGCACGAAGGCGGCCGCGCTTACGCCTCGTTCGCCGTGGCCAACCGCGAGCCCAACCGCAACGACCTGGAGGAGACCACGCCCGACAGCCGCCCCCATAGCGAGCGCCTGCTGGACTACGAGCTGGGCTACGAACGCCGCAGCGGGCGATTCAGCGCCGGGGTGAACGCCTTCTACATGGACTACACCGATCAGCTCGTGCTCACCGGTGAACTGAACGACGTGGGCGCCGCGCTACGCACCAACGTGGCCGACAGCTACCGCGCCGGGGTGGAACTGATGTTCGCCGTGCAACCCGTGAAGCGCCTGCTCTGGCGTGCCAACGCCACCTTCAGCAGCAACAAGGTGCGCGGCTTCACCGAGTATGCGGACGACTGGGACAGTGGCGCGCAGCGCGTTATCGAGCATGGCACGGTGGACCTGGCCTTCTCGCCATCGGTGATCGCCGGCAGTGAACTGGGTTATCGGTTCTGGGACAAGCCCGGCGGTAGCGCGGAGCTGACCTTGATCACGAAATACGTAGGCGAGCAATTCCTGGACAACACGGCCAGCACCGCACGCATGCTCGATCCATACCTCGTGAACGACCTGCGCGCCAACGTCTCACTGAAGGTGAAGGGCACGCGTGGTGTCGACCTGAATATCACCGTGCGGAACCTGTTCAGCGAACTGTACGAGAGCAATGGCTGGGTATACAGCTACTACGTGGGGGATCGCCGTCAGGAAATGATCGGCCTGTTCCCCCAGGCACCGCTGAACGTTCTGGGCGGCGTGAGCGTGCGGTTGTGAAGGGATCGAGGGCATCTCAAAATGATCCTTCTGGCTGCGAATGCGCCCTTCGGGTCCCTGTTTCGTTCTGAAAGTCTCACGCTGCTCCGGTTATGCTCGACGTGCAGGCCTCACATGGAACCGGGATCCATCATTCTCGCTTCCAAGAACCATTTTGAGAAGCCCTCTAACGAAAGTTTCTTGCCACACGGCGCATGTGCCGGTACCTTGTCCCCACCAACCCATCGGCCATGCGACAGCTAGCACTTTCCATCTTCCTTATCCCGGCCCTTGCGATCGGCCAGGCGCAGTACGATGCCAGGATCCTCGGCTACGAAGGCCTTCGCCAGGTATGCCAGGGTGCGGTGCAGCCACGACTGAAGATCATGAACCAGGGCACCGCGGTCATGACCTCCTGTGTGGTGGAGACCTGGAAGAACGGTCTTATCGATAATAGCTTCAACTGGGAACTCGCCGTGGGCGCCGTACAGGACGAGGTGCGGCAACCGACCTTCCCCTCGGTGGAAGTGTCCGACGGGGACGTCTTGGAATTCCATATCGTCAGCGTGAACGCCGTCGCCGACGAGGTCTCCGACGGGAACGAACTGTCCGTGACGATCACGGACGATGCGACCGAATTGGGTACCTCGACGGTCATGCTCGACCTGGGTTCAGGTCCGATGTGCGGCCCGATCACCTGGTCGATGAACGATGCTTCGGGGGCGTCGATCCAAACCGGGGATGTGGCGGCCGGGGCCACCGCGGAAGTATGGGTCACGCTTGCAACGAACGCATGCTATGAGTTCCGGGTACGGCTTGCGGAGGGTGGTGCGATCGGCGACTGCCAGGTGGGGGTCCATTGCGAAGGAGAGCTGGTACACGAAGTGACCGAACTGACCGACTGGGAAGCGCGGGTCGGCTTGCACACCGGTACGTCCGTGGGGGCGAAGGAGGAGGATCCGCTCCGGCCGGTGGCGTATCCCGTTCCCGCGCGGGATCAGCTGCACCTTGTCGGTCTCCGCACGAACGGCACGTTGCGATCGTCCATCATGGATGCGACAGGCCGGGCGCTACGCGTCGGCACGACCACCGCCAACGGCGATCGGATGACCATCGATACGCGTGGCTTGGCGCCGGGCCACTACCTCCTGCGCCTCCAAACTCCGGACTTGACCCTGCCACCGATCGCTTTCGTGGTGGAATAGACGCACCGTCCATCGTCCGCCGAGATCCAATTCGGCAGCCCGACCGAACCTCATGACCGGTGGGATGGAAGCGGTCTCCATCCGCGACGGATCCGGGTGGTGAAGAAGAGTGGGAGGGAAGATGGACGTGGCTTCGTCGCTACTTCACTTCCTCACGACAGGCCTTCCTGACGCGAACGTGCGTTGTCGCCTGGCGTGGCGGTCCGTACGAAGTACATCTCCATTTCCCCCTTGCCTTTCGCCTGCACTTTGCCGCGTGGGGTGAAGGTGAAGGCGGGCACGGTCCCGGGTTGCGGGTTTTGCCCACTCGCCGCCTCTTCACCTCCTTTCTTCTTCTCATCCTTCACGAACGCATACGTCGCCTCGCTGATGTTCACTTGGCCCACTTCACCGGACGATTCCATTCGGCTTGCCGTGTTCACCGTATCGCCCCAGATATCGTATTGGAACTTCGTGACGCCTACGATGCCCGCCACCACGGGTCCGGTGTGAATGCCCACACGCATCTCGAAGGCGGGTTTGCCTTGCGCCTCGCGTTCCTTCCTGCGACTGGTCATGAAGGCCTGCATCTCCAGCGCCGCATGCACCACATCGGCGGGGGACGATGAGGCTGGGTCGGGCAATCCCCCCGCGCACATGTACGCATCGCCGATGGTCTTGATCTTCTCGATGCCGCGCGCGGTAATGATCCCGTCGAAGGCCTTGAAACAGGTGTTCAGCTCTTCCACGAGCTCCTGGGGGGTGAGCAGCTCGCTGGCCTGGGTGAAGCCTTTGAAGTCCGTGAAGAGGATGGTGGCCGACCCGAAGTAGCGCGCCTCGGCATGTCCGCGCTCCTTCAACTCTGCGGCAACCTCTCGGGGGAGGATGTTGTGCAGCAGCTCGTCGCTCCGGTCCCGCTCGCGCGAGATCGCCGCGCGCGACCGCCGCACATACCGAAGCCGGCCGTACAACCCGGCCGCCACCACCAGCACCCCCACCGAGGAGAACAGGAAGAGGTTCCGGCGGTCCCGCTCGGCGTTCAACTGCTCCCGGTGAGCGAGTTCGCGGGCGTGCCGGTCCTGCACGTTGGTCAAGCTGTCCGCGAGCATGCGCTCCTGATAGGTGCGAGCCACTACCATGCGCGTGACCTCCCGGCTGTCGTTCAGTTCGATCAGGGAGTCGTTGGCCGATTGGAACGCGCGCTGGGCGATCAATGCCTTGCGGTATTCCCCCAGGCCTTCGTATGCGTTCGCGAGGCATAGCTGGCATTCGCGCACCTGCTGCAGAAGGTCGTGCTCCGAGGCGAGCTGGGCACCACGCAGGCAGGCGTTCACTGCGTTCGCATAGTGCCGTTGATCGAGGAACAGGTTGCCGCGGTGGAGGTGCGTCCGGATCACCTGCTTCATGCTGCCGATGGCTCCCAGGAGGACTTCCGCGGAATCGAGGCTGGCAAAGGCCTCCTTCATCCGCCCCATCCGGCCATACACCCGTCCCAGGTTGTTGAACGCCATGCCTTGTTCCAGCTTCCGCCCCATGCGCCGGTAGAGCGCAAGACTTCGTTCGAACTCGATGAGCGCGGTATCCAGGGCCCCCAGCTCCAGATGGGTCACCCCGAGGTTCAGCAAGGCTTGTGCGCGGCTGCGATCATTATCGGTCTCTTCGGCCAACGCGGCGCTACGGCGGTAGTTCTCCAGGGCCGCCGATGGGTCGCCCAGCTCGGTGTGGATGTTGCCGATGTTGTTGTAGGTGCCCGTGAGGCCTTCCTTGTTGCCCAGTTCCGTGTCGATGCGCAGGCTTCGCTGCAACTGGTCCAAGGCCTGTGGCAGGTCGCCCAGGTTCTTGTACACGTTGCTCATGTTGCTGTACGTGTTGGCCTCGCGCCTGCGGTCGTTCATGGCCCGCGCCGTGGCCAGGCATCGGTGCAGGTGTTCCAGTGAGGCGGCATGGTCGCTCTTCAAACTGGCTCCCACGGCCATCGTCGTGTGTGCCTCGTACTCGCCAAGCCGGTACTTCGTTCGCAGGGCGAGTGCCAGTTGTTCCCGGGCCAGGGCCATCCCGCTGTCGGGCTGTTCGAACACGGTCTTCCAGGCCAGCACTTGGATCGCTTGCAGGCGGGCGCTGTCGGGTGCGGTCCGATCACGCCATACGCCCCACAGCGAGTCATGTTGGGCCTGCGACCGGGTGTGGGCCAGGAGCGAAGCACCGAGCAACAGTGCGATGAACGTTCGGCGTGGCGAGTTCATCGATCGAAGGGTCCGTATCAACGGAGGCGGGCGCCATGCACCGCCTCACTCATCGCGAAGATCAATTCGGGCTCCTCCTCGAACGCCGTTCCCATCACCAGCACATCGGCACCGGCGTCGCAAAGTGTTTTCGCCGTGGCCGTATCGCGGATGCCCCCACCGACGATGATGGGCAGCTCCACGCTTTTGCGCACCGCGGCGATCATTTCCGGGCTCACCGTCCGTTTCGCTCCGCTACCGGTATCCATGTAGATGGTGCGCAGGCCCAGCAACTCGCCGGCGATGGCGGTGGCCGCCGCGATGCCCGGCTTGTCGTGCGGGATGGGCACGGTCTGGCTCACGTAGCTCACGGTAGTTGGCTTGCCACCATCCACGAGCATGTAACCGGTGGGGATCGCTTCAATGCCGAGCGCCTTCACCGTAGGCGCCGCCGTAACGTGGTGGCCGATCAACAGTTCGGGGTTGCGCCCGCTGATGAGCGAGAGGAAGAGCACGGCGTCCGCATGCCGGCTCAGTTGCGCCGGGCTGCCGGGGAAGAGCACCACGGGTTTGTCGCTGAGCTCCTGCACACGCTGAACGCACCGGTCGAAGGTGGCCGTGGTGAGGAGGCTGCCGCCCACGAAGATCAGATCGGCCTGGGCCATGCAGGCGTTCTGCACGGTGCGGTCGAGCCGTGCGCCATCCTCGCCGAAGTCCGGGTCGATGAGCACGGCCAGCATCTTGCGTCCTTCGCGCCGGGCGGATTCCAAGGTGTGCAGCAAGTGGGCCATCGTGCGAACATACGCAGCGACGTGCGGATGAGCGTAGGCCGCTGCCATCGGCGCGGTCCAGCGCACCATGTTCATCACCTTGTCGGAACATCGCCCGCCGGTTCCCGTTCAAGCCCCACGGTTCCCACTACGTTTGTCGACCATGAGCGAGCGCCCCTTGAAAGTCCTGCAGATCGCCTTCGCCTGCGAACCCGAGCGCGGCAGCGAACCGGCCGTGGGCTGGCACTGCGCCTACGCGGCCTCGCGCGACAAGCCCGTTTGGGTGATCACCGACCCTTCGCACAGGGAGAGGATCGAGGCGTGGCTGAAGAGGCACGACGAGCGCAACATCCGGGTGGCGTACCATGCCATGCCGAGCTGGACACAATGGATGTGGCGGATCCAGTTCACGGTGAACCTTTACTATTACCTGTGGAACATCGGTGCGGTCAAGCTGGCCAAGCGGCTCCATGCCGAGCACCGGTTCGACCTGGTGCACCATGTGACCTATGTGCGCTATTGGATGCCGAGCGCTGGGGCCGCCCTGGGCATCCCGTTCGTGTGGGGGCCTTTGGGGGGCGGCGAATCCGCACCACCCGGCTTCCTGCGCGGCGTAGGCCTGAAAGGCCTGTTCGAAGAGAACCTGCGTGCGGCGATGCGCTGGGTGTTCGAGTGCGACCCGGCCTTGAAACGCACCGCCAAGGCTTCCACCGTGGCCGTGGCCTGTTCGGAGGATACCGCCACCCGCATGCGTCGGCTGGGGGTGAAGGACCTTCGGGTGATGTCCAGCATCGGGATCACCCCCGGTGGCCTGGGCGACCATACGCCCCGCCCGGCCGACGGCAAGGTCCGTTTCATCAGCGTCGGAAGGCTCCTGCATTGGAAGGGCTTCCATTTCGGCCTCGAGGCCTTCGCCAAGGCCGACCTACCCAACGGCGAGTTCGTGGTGGTGGGCAACGGCCCGGAGATGGGGCGCCTCCAAGCCTTGGTGGACCGCCTGGGCATCCGCGACAAGGTCACCTTCACCGGCGAACTGCCTTGGAGGGATGGCTTGAAGCAGTTCCAGGCGGCCGATGTCCTGGTGCATCCCAGCCTGCACGATTCCGGCGGCTTCGTGCTGTTGGAGGCCATGGAGATGCGCAAGCCCGTAGTGTGCCTGAAACTGGGTGGGCCGGGCGTATACGTGAACGAGCACACCGGATACGCCATCCCCGCCACGTCCATTCCACAGGTGATCGACGATCTGGCGACGGCCATGCGCCAGCTCGCCGCCGACCCCGACCTGCGGCAGCGGCTGGGCCAAGCCGGGCATGCACGGGCCACCACCGAATTCACGTGGGCCCGCAAGCCACAGGACACCGAAAGGCTCTACCGGGAAGTGGTTGGTCGTGGTTAGGCGGTAATATGCTGTTGATCAGCGAGATGTGAGTTTTGAACGGGGGTTGCCCATCGTTCCGGATAGCCGTACCTTCGCGGCCGCGTTCCGAAGAACGTGCAACAATGAATACGACCATGCCCGAGACCAAAGAGCAGCTCAAGTACAAGGTGAAGGATATGAACCTCGCCGACTGGGGCCGTAAGGAGATCGAACTCGCCGAGGCGGAAATGCCGGGCCTGATGTCCCTGCGCGCCGAGTATGGCAAGCAGAAGCCGCTGAAGGGCGCGCGCATCGCAGGCTGCCTGCACATGACCATCCAGACCGCCGTGCTGATCGAGACCCTGCGCGAGCTCGGTGCCGAGGTCACCTGGAGCAGCTGCAATATCTTCAGCACACAGGACCATGCCGCCGCCGCCATCGCTGCTGCGGGTATCCCGGTGTACGCCTGGAAGGGTATGAACGAGAAGGAGTTCGATTGGTGCATCGAGCAGACCTTGTTCGCCTTCGAAGGGGGCAAGCCCTTGAACATGATCCTCGATGATGGGGGCGACCTCACCAACATGGTGTTCGACAAGTTCCCCGAGCTGGTGAAGGGCATCAAGGGCCTCAGCGAAGAGACCACCACGGGTGTACACCGCCTGATGGAGCGCGAGAAGAACGGCACTCTGGTGATGCCCGCGATCAACATCAACGACAGCGTTACCAAGAGCAAGTTCGACAACAAGTATGGTTGCAAGGAGAGCGCGGTGGACGCCGTCCGCCGGGCGACCGATGTGATGATGGCCGGGAAAGTGGCCGTGGTAGCCGGTTACGGTGATGTGGGCAAAGGAACCGCAGCTTCCCTGCAAGGTGCTGGTGCGCGTGTGATCGTCACCGAGATCGACCCGATCTGCGCGCTGCAGGCCGCCATGGATGGTTTCGAAGTGAAACCGATGGCAAAAGCCGCTCCCCGTGCCGACATCATCATCACCACCACGGGCAACTGCGACATCG